>JAPOVY010000111.1 GCA_026707905.1 Gammaproteobacteria bacterium
CGATTCCTACCGCCCGCTTTGCACCCAACGATCCCCCTTTAGGTCACTGGCCATGCCGGGACGTACCGGACTCCCCGTGGGGCAGTTTTAAACTCGTGTAGTTTCGTCTGTCGTGTCGTAGTGGCGCACGTCCGCGCACTTTTCTTCAAGGCGGAATGATCGATAACCAAAAAGCGCAACAGGATTTAGCGAGCAAGTGGGGATTAGAAGCAGTCCGAGCGGAAATTAGCTTCGTAAGGAGCTACGACGCTGCCGAATTCACGGCGACGATAGGTGACCAACTTGCAATAGACGTCGAGTTGCGGAACCCAGAATCACTCGCAACGGCAGAGCACGGAGCGAATACTCCGAGAGGTACACGGCTCGCGCAATTCGACCCTAGCTATGAAGTCAGCAGGACCGAACGCTAGTTACCAACGATCGATCATTTCTCGGCGAATGTATGGCGACGGGCGAGCATCGATCCTGTCTATGCCGTTGTTGCGTGGGGTGTGCCCACGAACCACCGAAGGGCGTCGCTATTGTGCTTCCTGGCTGCTCGAACTGTCGGGCGATGAAAGCCGTTATGCATCCGGCGCTTAGCCTGAGCGGCGCTTGAGCGGCAGCGTTCGCCGCGCACCTGCGGGAAAGGTTCCCGAACCTCCGCACGGCTTCCGAACCGAGTATAGGAAGCACGAGGTAACGAATCAACGTGTCGAGAGATTGGGTCATGGGGATTCCTCATACACGGCGCACCGGTGCCGCCGTCACGTGTGCGCACGTAGGTATGACAACGGTTGCGGTGAGTTCACGAGGCGGATGTGACATGGGTGGCAATATTGTCCGCTTGAATGTCCCAGCCTTCAGTATTGCCGCGGAGAACCTCAAGGCGACGAGGATCAGGTATCGCTTCGAAGCCGCTCTCCGTAATGGTCAAAAAAGTTCCATCCGATGTTGGTTCAAGACGAAATTCGACAAGCGTCATTGGCTGCTCGGAAATGTCAACACCAGAGGTCTCATCGAAGTCGTGCCATCTGAATGACAGTAGCTGCTCGTGATCCATGCGCTCAATGACCGCACGCCATGGACAGTGTTCGTAGCCGGGATAGGTCATCATGCCCGTGGACACAACTCCGGGTTTGAAGGGACCATCCAACTTGACACGGAACCACTGCCCAAACTCAGTGGGATCAGATAAGGCGCGCCAGACTCGCGAAACTGGCGCTCCCAATTCAATTGTCTTGACGATACGTTCGGCCATAAGAGGAACCTCCTGGTTGCGTATCATCTTATAGTCCTCTTTAACGTTCAATGTTCTATGGATTCTCCTTCGGGCGGCCGGCGCCGTACGCCAGCTGAAACGAATCCAGGTCAAAATGTAAATCTTCCTGAAGGCATGGCGACTGGAGATTCGGACCGCGTCGTTGAGGTCATTCGCGAATGGGGGTCACTTGGCGTGGATCAAGTGAACTTCATGCTCAATGAGTTCGAATGCACTCCACAGGAAAGAGTATTGAACAACCCGCGACTGTTCGGCGAGCATGTAATCCCAAAATTTTCGGCGTCGGATTAAAGCTGTGCTAACCGGAACTACACCACTTGAAAAGCTCGTTTCGGATCTACCGACCATTCCAAGCTGGGACATCGAGCCCGTGGTTCTCGACGACGTCGAAATCCTCCAAGCGCAATTCGAACTTGCAGCCAAAGATATCGAGCGATTCCTACCGCCCGCTTTGCACCCAACGATCCCCCCTTTAGGTCACTGGTCATGCTGGGACGTACCGGACTCCCCGTGGGGCAGTTTTAGACTCGTGCAGTTTCGTCTCTCGTGTCGCAGCGGCGCGCGTCCCCGCACTTTTCTTCTAGGTGGATTGATCGATAACCAAAAAGCGCAACAGAATTTAGCGAGCAAGTGGGGATTAGAAGCAGTCCAAGCGGAAATTAGCTTCGTAAGGAGCTACGACGCTGCCGAATTCAGGGCGACGGTGCGTGACCAACTTGCAATAGACGTCAAGTTGCGGAACCCAGAATCACTAGCAACCGCGGATTTGCAGCTCTTCGCGTCGATGCAGGGAGCGAATACACCGAGTGGTGTTCGCCTCGTGCAATTCGACCCTAGCTACGAAGTCAACAGAACCGAACGTTATTTCCCAACAATCGATCATTTCGCGGCGCATGCATGGCAACAGGAAGGAATCGATCCTGTCTACGCTGTCACCGCGTGGGGAGCGAATACGACGATCCATCTTCCCAAAATCCGATTTGTTTGCCGACCAGATATCGATGCGTTTCGGGGCACAGAATCGGTGGCTAAACCGTGACATACGCTGGTAGTCGAGTTATGCGCGATGCCGACAGCCACCTTATGGAGCTGCCGGATTTCCTGGCTCGCAATGTTGAGTCCTCTATGCGCGCATGGATTCCATCGTTGGACGACATCCGTCTGGCGGAAGTCGGTGCGCAAATGCGAGAGTTCCAAGGCCACAAAGGACATAGCGAAGATACGATTGAACAATTAGTCGCGTTGGGCGATAACTTAACGCGTGGACCGAAGTGGCATGGTGCACTCGGTGCATTCAATGGCACAGAACGAGGAATCGCACTCGATCTCTTAGGCTTCCGTCAGCAGGTCGTGTTTTCGTCGTTCTGCGCAACAAAGATATTCGGAACCTCGGATCCAACCGCGATGTACGCCGCTGCAGCCGCGCACAATCGATCGATGGCGGAGTTCTGTGAATGCGACGAACGCCTTATAGGTGTGGGCATGGCGCCATTGGACGATGTAGAGCGTGCTTACGGATTACTTGATGAAGCTCTAGCACTCGGACTCGGTGCAATTTGGATTCCATCTCGAGCACCTGGAGGGAGATCGCCAGGTCACCCGGACCACGATACGTTTTGGCGAAGACTTGCAGAAAACCAAGTGCCGTTTATTCAGCACGTCGGCAGCAGCACTTTATCTATTCCTGACCCCTGGATGAATGATGGCATCGAAGGTCGACAGACTGCACGTGGTGGCGCTGAAGTCATTGGTTCAAAGGATCTAACCGTTATTTTTCAAGCAGCGCAACGATTCATTTCGGTGATGGTACTTGACGGCGTACTTGAACGACATCCTGATCTTAAAGGCGGCGTCATTGAGTTGGGCGCTGGTTGGGTTCCCGATACGATTCGTCGACTAGATCACGCAGTCGACATTTGGGCGAGATCGGAACCACATTTGGCAGAGTTCGAACGCAAGCCATCAGAGCAGTTCCACGATCAATTGAGATTCACTCCTTACCCGTTTGAGAACGTTGGTCAATTGATGAGCGAGTCCTGTCCTGAGCTGTATCTGTTTTCATCAGACTACCCTCATGCCGAAGGCGGTCGTGATCCGATCAAACGATTCGATTCTGCGCTTGAGCTGCGTTCAGAAAAAGACCAATCTCTCTTCTATGAGGAGAACTTCCGCACGCTCTATCGTTGAGAAAGTCAGCTAGAGCAGAACAAAACCGAAGGCGTTAACAGCTCTTTCACGATCGCGACGTACCGCACAACGCGTGAGAGCTGATTTATGGGCTATCGACGAACGCCGCCTTGACGACTCGTCTAAGCAATTTTCCTGTCTCGTTATACGGCAGTTCGTCCCAAAACTGAATCTTTTCCGGCACGCGCGAAGAGCGCATGTGCTCTCTTACCCACATCTGCAGTGCTTCAACGGAAACCTCTCGTGATACCTCAACAGCGGCGGCGACAGCTTCTCCCCATTCCTGACTCGGCATGCCTACAACTGCGGCGTCGTGCACGCATTCGTGTTCACGCAACACGTCTTCGATTTCACCGGGCGACAGGTTCTCGCCGCCACGAACGATGACATCATCTGCGCGACCATCTAGAAATAAAAACCCATCGTCGTCAACATAACCTGCATCGCGGGTTGGGAACCAGCCATCTTCGTCAACACGACTACCGATTCCTTCGTATTCACCCGAAACTTGCTCGCCTCGTACGAAGATTTCGCCATGAACGTTGGTCGGTAGATCACGACCTTTGTCATCTCGGATCGCAATTTCAACCCCCGGTACTGGTAATCCGACCGACATCAAACGTTTCTGCGTAGTTGGATCGATGCTCGCAAGCGCCGTCCGGTGCTCCTCCGGACCCAAGAGTGTGATTGTCGAGCTGGTTTCTGTGAGGCCGTAAGCGTTGGTAAATTCGGTATCTGGAAATAGCTCCATCGCTCGGCGAATGACGTTTAAAGGCATTTTGCCACCGCCGTACGAAATCGCCTGCAAGTTGGGAAGATCCGCGCTCCGTTGACCTTCTAAGGAATCTACGATCCTCGAAAGCATGGTAGGTACAACGAACGTTGAAGTAACGCCCTCTTCACGCGCAACTTTCAACCAATTGTCCGGTTCAAACGTCGCAAGCTGGACAACGCGACGACATTGATAAACGGACGTCAAAATCGCTGCGATGCCTGCTATGTGATACGGTGGCACTGTTACGAGCGCAGCTTCGTCTTCTTCCGCAGAATCGAATTCCATCATCAGCGTGTAGGACACCAAATGGCGATGCCGCATGATTGCAGCTTTCGGCGCGCCCGTCGTCCCGCTCGTAAACAAGACAACCGCGACTCCCTCTGGATCCATGGACCAATGTGCGACGTCTTCGGATTTCGCATGGACCTCCCTAAATGACTGCCGGTCATGAACAATCAAGTCGCTTCGATCGGTCCACGCCTCGCGACGTTCTGCATCAGTCACAACAAACGCGGGTTTAACACGGTCGATCAATGCGTCGATTTCTTCAGAAGTCAAGCGATAGTTGATAGGGACGTAGGGGATTCCAGCCCAGCCACTAGCAAACAACGCAACTGGAATCGTGAGGTTTGAGGTATCAATCAGGGCACAATGTGAAGCGCCAGATTCGTGCAATACCTGCGACTTTGCTTGAGCGGCTTTATAGAGCCCGGCGAAGGAAATTGATTCGCCGGTCAGTGCGTCTTTGAATGCGACTCGACCGCCGCGCGCCTCTGCCGCCATTTCCAAGAACAACGCAATATTCATACGCTAAATACCAGCTAACGTCTGCCGGTTAGAGAACCTACTAGCTATCTAATCTGTCTTCGGAAGCTTCTTTGATTCTTTTATTTTCAGTTCAGTCCCGTTTACTGCTAGTGAACCGTCTCCCGGTTTGACACACAGCAATTCGAGATCACCGTCCTCATTGATGTATCGCTTGCCAATCGTCGTACCGTTTGCATAGTTCGGGTCTACAGTACCGCTTTCATTCGACCCATCGCTGCCCATAGGCACGCCACCGCAGGTGAGCTCAAGATCTCCGTCGGGTGCACTAATCACCATGATTTCCGTATTGCATACCGCACTTTTTAGACGCTGTCCGGTTGCCAAACTAGCCATGGATTTGAGGTCTCACTGCTTTATCTGATGCGCGGGATTTTACCGCCCGAGTGTCGTTACAGTAGGTGAGCGACCGCATCTCGCTCTTCAATGAGTTCTGCTTCTGTTGCTTCAATCTTGCTCCGTGCAAAGGCGTTCAATTCGCGATTTTCAGCCACGTGATAGGTGCCGTTAGAGACGGTAACAGGATAAGAGAAGATCACTCCTTCCTCAACGCCGTACTCGCCGCTACTGCGTATACCCATACTCGTGACGGCATCTGATCCAGCGATCCATTCGCGAACATGCTCAACTGCAGCGTTTGCAGCACTTGCAGCACTGGAAGAACCTCTCGCAGCAATGATGGCAGCACCGCGTTGCTGAATCGCTGGTATATATTCGTCTTCATACCAAGACTGACTGACGTTTTCTAGAGCTGGCTTACCCTTCACGGTCGCGCCGATTAAGTCGGGAAACATCGTCGATGAGTGGTTACCCCAGATCGCCAGTCCATCGATGTCTTCGACTGCACCACCTACTTTCTGCGCCAGCTGAGCGATCGCACGATTGTGGTCGAGCTTGGTCATGGCTGTAAAGTTCGCCGGATCTAAATCAGGTGCATTGTTTTGTGCGATCAAACAGTTCGTGTTAGCGGGGTTTCCCACGACGAGTACCTTGACATGCTTCGCTGCGTGATCGTTGAGCGCTTTGCCTTGCTGCGTAAAAATCGCACCGTTGGCTTCTAGCAGATCATTTCGTTCCATACCCGGTCCTCGCGGTCGCGAGCCAACGAGCATGGCAACATCCGCGCCTTCAAACGCGACTTCAGGTTGATCCGTCGTTACGACATTCCTCACAAGCGGAAACGCACAATCTTCAACTTCCATAACCACCCCACGTAACGCGTCCATCGCCGGTGGAATCTCGAGCAATTTCAACTCAATCGGTTGGTCTTTTCCCAACATCGCGCCAGAAGCGATTCTGAATAACAGCGCGTATCCGATCTGGCCAGCTGCGCCTGTGACGGCAATACGAACGGGATCAGTCACGGTAAATCTCTGGGTGAAAAGCGGCAGAATTGTAGCTGGCTTAAATCAATGCCCTGTCGAGATTCAAGGTTCAAACTGCCTGTTGGAGATGAGACTTTTCCTGTTCTAACGCTCGCTAAAGTCATAGAACCAACCTCCCGTATCGTGCAGCTCCAACGCCTTAGCTAGCCAAGGCACCGTCGATTCTGTGAGTTGATTTCGATCAAACCAGCCCACTCGGGCACAGAATTCCGGCTCTACATTTCGAACGGAACCTTGCCATTTGGTACTCGAAAAGACGAAATTTACACCCCCCGCATACGGTAAAACGCAACAAGGCGACAGCTGTTCAAGCTCGATGCCTACTTCTTCTCTGACTTCTCGAGCAGCGGCATAAACTAACGTCTCCCCGGCTTGAAGGTGACCGCCGGGTAAGGTGAGTCGACCATCCATGAGACCCGTGTTCGCACGTTCTAGCAATAGTAGGTTCCGACCGTGATTGTCCCATACGAGCGTATGTATAACCGCCACTATCTCATGGCGACCCGTATCTACTGTACTTGTGACCATGATTAAGAGTTTAATACACGCGCTCTTACGTTGGAATTCATCGCTACTTCAGCGTTTTGATCGAATATGTAAGAAAGGAACGCATCGCTACGCATAAGATAAAATCCTAGTCGTTGCGCTACGCCTGAATTTCTGAGCCTGGCACGGCGGAAAAAGGGGAGCTCGGGTATCTGTCGAGTTAGAAAACGCTCGCGACAAGACCTTTATAC
>JAPOVY010000131.1 GCA_026707905.1 Gammaproteobacteria bacterium
CGCGCACGCCATGTCCTACTAAGCTCATGTTGAGTATAAATTGTTTGACCGCTTCATTTTGAGTCAATTGCCATTCACAATCGGTCTCACCGAGTAGATAACGAACGCCGTTTGCGACTGTTACTGAATCGCCAGTTCCGTTGCGGTCCAACACCTTTGCGATACGGATGTGTTGAACGCCTGGTGCCATTCCAGCGAGTTGTGATTCACCTGTGCCATTACCCGCGATAATGCCAGTTACATGCGTACCGTGACCTTGGAAATCCGACCAAAGGTCAAATCGGCCATCGCCACCTTCGTCAGGATAGAAATTCCCGCCACAGATACTAGTACGATTTGCGGCGATATCGCGATGTGCGATATTTAGCCCAGTATCGATAACCCCAACCGGGGTCGAATCACCCGTGACACCGGAAAAAGTACCCGTCACTTCATCGTAGGTTCGCACTCCGTCTACGCCCATAGCGGGAACTGCCGTATCTAGGAGAACCTGGAAGACTTCAACGGGTTCGATCGCGCTCACGTAGTCCAAATCCGCTAGCTCTGCTATAGCGTCGACGTGCACATTAGCTGAGTAGGCACGGGCATACGGCAACCAATCGCCGACGACCGCACCTCGCTCTTCAAGATTCGTTCGCCAAGTGCCGTTTACGTCTTCATCCATCAAGCTAATGAGCACCGGAAGTTCGCCAGAGAAAGATGCCTTCGGGGACTTCAGGTTACGCGAGATCTTCGCATCGCTAGGTTGAATACCTAATCCAGTAACGCCAGCTTGAGCGACTACCGCTTCTAGGCTATTGCGCGCGTCCGGGAAGCGGACTCTTGCGAATTCACCGGAGAAACCAATCACTTGAACGCCAGATTCGAACCACTCCGCCGCAAGCACGTCACGGTCAAACCCTGGCGCAACCTGGATCCACCCGAAAACCCAGCCGCGCCCTGTATTGGCAGCACTTTCCAGGATGCGGTCAGTCGCATCCGATTTATCAAGCCAACCGTACTTTACGCGGGATTCCGTTCGAATAGCGACGTCTGGACCTCGCTCAAAATGCTTGAATCGCGGGCGTTCCGGTTCCGGATCGGATTCAAACTGAGACGTTTCACCTGTCGTTTTGGTATTCGATGGCGTTGAAACCCGACGTGCGCTTACGTTACGATTCCGTTCGACCGCTGCTTCGATCGCTACGTCTTTTAAATCGCTAGACTCACTTTCAATCGATGGGCTGCCGAAATCTAACACGAACGCTAGGAACAGAACTCCGACGGCGATAGCAAAAGCGATCCGAATACCCATATTGAAGGTTCCTTAATGAAGTGCTGCGGAATCTATGTCATAAATCCCTAAGACGAAGTGGTTGAAAACCTGTACTCGTTTAGTTTTTGACAAAGCACAGGTCGCTGTGGTTTCAGCTCGATCGGTGCTTCGCGCGGACGAAGATGTGCAACACCTTCGTCCGCGCGGATGATGCCTCTCACCATAGGAGGCTCGACTTAGTTCGATAGTTTCCGACTCGGCACGGATTTTCGCGGATCAAAAAACGGCACGGCAGCGGTCTTCGCAGGTGTGGTCCCATGCAATGTCGTCACTTCGATCTGATTGCCGGGATCCGCTAAGTCAATGGGTACCCAAACATACCCAATATTGCGTTGCATGCGAGGCGACCAGAGAATAAGGGTAACCTTGCCGATTTCCTCACCATTCCGATAGATCGGCGCGACATCCGGACACCCGGGAATTTCTTCCTCAGCGTCAAGTATGGTGCCGACAAGCTTCTGGCTCACGCCTTCTTCCTTGATCCGCATCAGCGCTTCCTTGCCGATGTAGTCGGCACTTTGGTCGTCCACCAGACGTTCGAAACCCATGATTTCGTAAGGATTGTTCTCAATGGTCAGATCCGCCCCGTATCTAAAAATACCAGCTTCCACGCGCCGAATCTGCGAAGGAGCGATCGGTTGGATCCCATGGGGTTGACCCACTTCCATGATGCGCTCATACATCGCATCGCCTCGACTTGGGTCACAAAGGTAAATCTCGTATCCGATCTCGGCACTCCATCCTGTTCGGCTAATCACCACCGGAATACCGTCGAGATCAGTCTGCAGCGTCCAGTAGTAACGAATCTTTTTAACCTCGTCGCCAAACAGTTCAACCATGACGTCGACGGATTTTGGACCCTGAACCTGCACTGGGTAGATTTCAGGTTCCCGGACTTTCACGTCCAATCCACATCCGACTGAGTAGCCGCGAGCCCACAGACCTGCATCAGAATCGGCCAACGCAAGCCACCATCGATTTTCTTCTAAGCGCAACAGGACTGGTTCGTTGACGATGCCGCCATCCTCAGCGGTAATCAGAACGTATTTCCCCTGTCCAACCGAACATTTCGTCAGATCACGACACGTCAATCGGTTCGTGAATTCAGACGCATCAGGACCTGTGATTTCGACGATGCGCTCGACGCTCACGTCCCATAAGGTCACATTCTCAGTTAGTGCACGATAGTCCTCAACGGCGCCGTTGTAGTAATTGGGGATATACATGTGGTTGTAAATCCCCCATGACTTGCATCCATGGCGTCGCGTCGCTTCAAAAAACGGGGACTTGCGATAGCGTGGACCCATTTGAAACTCAAATTTCGTCAAAACATCACTCATGCCAGTCAACTCCTCTCCTATGCAGCATCACAGCACGTTTGGTGGGTTATGCTCGCAACCTCTCATTCCGAGGGTCGTAGAGCGGGTCGGCGACGACTCGTGCAGAGCGTCGCATACCTAGTATGGATATTTCAAGTTCAGTATTAGGATCAGCGAATTCAGGTTCCACGAAAGCGAATGCGATGCTTTGTCTGACCGAGTGTCCGAATGCGCCGCTGGTGGTAAGACCGACAACTCGGCCATCGGCGTAGACCGGTTCATTGCCATGTGCGTCCGCGTCATTGGCATCCACGATGAGATACACCAATCGACTCTCCGTGTTGTTGCGAGTCCGCTCGATTACGGCGTTCTTTCCGATGAATGGACTTTCGAAGTCGACGAATCGTCTCATGTCGGCTTCGATTGGAGTGAGCTCTGTTGTCAGCTCTAGTCCCCACGCTCTATACGCTTTCTCCATACGCAACGCATCCATTGCATACAAACCAAAGTCAGCGATGCCGTAGGCTATACCAGCAGACATCAATGCGTCATAGAGCTTGAGCATGTCGGCAATCGAATGGTGCAGTTCCCAACCCAGTTCACCGACGTAGGACACACGAAGCGCTCGCACCGATATATCAGCGACTTCAATCTCGCGACCAGAAAGCCACGGAAACGCAGACGAACTGAGATCGGCATCGGTAAGTTCTCCCAGCAGATCGCGTGAACGCGGACCGGAAACCAACAACGTGCAGTAGTCCTCGGTGACATCAACGACGTCTACGTGCTCCTGTTCACGACGATGTTGCATCAACCAATCCAAATCGTGAATACGAGCGACTGCTGCCGAGAGTAAATAGAAACGATCCGTATCGAATCGCGTTACGGTGAATTCACTTTCGATTCCACCGAGCTCCGTCAACGCATGTGCCAGTGTGACGCGGCCGACTCGTGGTACGCGATTGGCGAGCACCCGGTCGAGAAACTCCGATGCGTCTGCACCCGTGATATCAAATTTGCTAAATGCCGAGAGATCGATCACACCGACCCGTTCACGCACCGCTTTGCACTCCTCCCCGACCGTGTCAAAGTGGTTCATGCGTCGATGACCGTATTGTTCCTCAATGCCCGGCGGCGCAAACCACTTCGGTCGTTCCCAACCGAACGTCTCTGCAAAGACCGCGCCACGCTCGACGAGCTTTTCATAGATCGGCGTTGTTCGAACCGGGCGACCAGCTTCTCGATATTCTCCTG
The DNA here is from genome assembly GCA_026707905.1 of Gammaproteobacteria bacterium. Taxonomy (GTDB): domain Bacteria; phylum Pseudomonadota; class Gammaproteobacteria; order Pseudomonadales; family Azotimanducaceae; genus Bin55. Next base: position 3,889 of record JAPOVY010000131.1, read on the forward strand.
GATAGTGCACCTGGTACATCTGGTGATACTCATCCACGGCCTTTGCGACACCGTAGTCGCCGACCGCCCACGAACCAAAGCGCCTTGTCTCCATTTCACGCACGTTAATCTCGGTCTGACCATGGACCATCCACTGCGCAAGGTACTTTCCTGCACCTGGACCTTGAGTGATACCAATCCCCGCACCACAGCACATCCAAAAATTCGCCAATCCCGGCGCTGGTCCAATGAGAAACGCACCATCAGGCGTATGTGTGATCGGTCCACTGACAACTCGTTTGATGCCTGCGTTTTCAAAAACAGGCAACCGACGGGAAGTCTGTTCTAACCAAGGTAAGAGCCGTTCGATATCAGGTGGCAGTAACTCGGCGTCAAACGACCAGTCGATACCATCTAGCGCCCACGGTTGCGCGCCGTCAGTTTCATACGGACCAACGATCAATCCTTGACGTTCTTGGCGGTGGTAGCAAGACGCGCGTGGATCACGAACGACAGGAATCTCGCGTTCGAGCGACTTGACTTCATCAAGCTCCTCGGTCACCAGATACTGGTGAACCATATTGACTAAAGGTACGTGAAGTCCGACCATCGCGCCTACTTGAGGTGCGAATCCACCGGCAGCGTTAACGACGTGTTCGGCGACGATCGTGCCTTGCTCGGTAACGACGTCCCACTCACCATTTGCTCGAAGCTTGATATCGACGACCCGATTCCTAACGTAGATTTCGGCACCGCCTTGACGTGCGCCCGTAGCCATCGCCATCGTGCTACTAGCCGGGTCAGTGTGTCCGTCGCCGGGTGTGTATGCACCAAGTAGCACGCCGTCCGTATTCAGAAGCGGGTGTAAGTCAGAGATCTCTGCAGGACCGATCAGATGACACTCAGCACCGACGCACCGAAGAACACCCTGAACATAGTGAAACCAGTCGACTTCGTCCTGATCGGTCGCGAGTCGAATCGAACCACAACCGTGCCAACCGGTGGTTTGGCCAACTTCCGCCTCAAGACGCTGGTAAAGCTGCGACGTATATAGGTGCACCTTCGCCATGTTGAGGCTGCCGATGAAGTGCGGAATCAATCCTGCCGCGTGCCAGGTTGAACCAGAAGTTAACTCGCCTTTATCTAGGAGTACGACATCTGACCAGCCTTCCTTGGTCAGGTGGTATAGCAGACCGACACCCATCACGCCGCCACCGACTACGACCACACGAGCGTGCGACTTCAACGACACAACCGTTTCGTCATCAAATCCGGCTCCACGAACGACTCCTCTTCAGTAGCCACTCTATTCCTTCGTAATCGCGATGTTCGAGCCGCGGAAACGTTAGCTAGATTGTAGTTGGAATTTCACTCGACTCCACTAATTTGGGGAGCTTTTTTTTTTAATCGAGTGCATCCGAATAAACGTGTCGATCGTCGTCCAAATGCCGCAACGTGTATGGTTTGAAGCGCCACCTACCTTCCAATTTCGCGTCACGCGAGCGCTCGTTGAATTGCTACTCTATGCCAAAATACGCACAACACTCTAGTCTTGGTCCCATGACGCTCGTCAAATTAAAGCTCACCACTGCTGTAGCAGTTTTTGGAATTGCATGTATCTCGGTCGGATGCAGTACGATCGATCCGGAGAATCAAGCCGCTCAAAATCCAACCAGCACCGAAAACGTCGTGGAAATGGAGTGTGGTGACCACATTCTTGAGATCAAGATTGACGATCTAACACCAGAGCAGGAAGAAGAACTCAAAGCACTAAAAACGCGTTGCCGCATTGACACCGTCGCACGCAAGCTGGAAGTAAAGCCTGGCTTCATAGGTTCGGGAGTGTACTCCGACCCAGCTAATAGTGATCGTGTAGGACCCGATGTAGGCAGGTGAGGACTCGCGACGAAGTGGAATTGACGTTATTAGGAAATTGAGGTAGTCCTGTAATCGCGCGAATCTTGTCACACCATCATCGTCGAGAACACTAGCTATCCAATAAACGATGAAACCTAGTTGAGCTGCAAAATCCCGGTCTCTCTGTAATACACGAAAGGTTCCGCTTCGGCCTGCGCACCACCTGCTGGATTCGGAGCACCGTACGTCGGAATCGCTGTTCCATTTCGAGCTAAACGCCCGGCCATTGACATACGTCGCTCACCATGTCCAAATTCAAGACTACGGTGAAGTAAAGCACCGTGGAACAAGACGAACTCGCCCTTCTTCATCAGCAACGGTGTGACGCGATCTTCAATCGCCTCAGGTACCTCCATGAAGTGACGCGGAATGTCGCGGTCAAACCCATCGATTGGCCGATGCGAACCCTTCACGTACTCCAGCCTTCCCTGATCCATGCTGATGTCCGTCAATGCGATGGTCACCGTAAAGTGATTGCTCGTATCGTATAGATCGATCGGTGAGAGACCATTTTCGAAATGCCGATCGTGGTGCCACTTATTTTGCCCTGTTCCATCACTCTTCACGAAGAAATTGGTTCGCCAAATAAAGAGATCCGAACCAAACAGTCCCTTTACCGCCGATTGCAGATTCGCATCAAAGAAAAGGCTTCGAATTACCTTAACGTCCATGTGGCGATCGATGAGCGGATTTGTTACATCTTCAAGCGATTCACCTGTCTCTCGTAGCTTTTGCAGTTGAGCGCGTCTTTCCGCTTTGAGCTTCGAAACTTCGTCATAAACGTCATCCAAGAACGACGTATCCGCAAGTTTGAGTGGCCCGGCGAGACCGTCTCGTCGTAGTTGCTCCGCAACTTCGTTCCAATGGATCTCTTGTACTTGCATTAGATGTCGCTCTGGTTTGATCAGATTGCGGTCCCAGCGGGCGTCGATTCTTCAACAAACGTTTCGGAATCAATCTTACATTCAAACATTTTCCTCATCAGATTTCGTTCCTTAGGACTAATTTGCGGCGTCGAAGCGGTTACGTAACCGCATTGCAGGCGCCAATCATCCGCCGAAATGAACATGCTAGTAAATACCTCGGAATTCATTGGATAATTCGGCAAAAACGGTCGCCAATGGTCGACACGTATGGATTTAGACGAAGTCAATCCCGAAATCGCGCCGGAACTACAAACCTCACGTTGGTTTAACACTACCCACCCAGTCACTCTTTCGGAGCTTCATGGTCGAGTCGTCGTGCTTGTCGCGTTTCAAATGCTGTGTCCAGGCTGTGTAGCCCAAACCATTCCCCTAGCACAACGATTAGACCAGACGTTTGACCGCAATGAGTGCGCGGTGGTAGGTCTG
>JAPOVY010000115.1 GCA_026707905.1 Gammaproteobacteria bacterium
CGCCCCACAATGGTGATGTGGCAAAATCAAGACTCTCTAACCGTTCTATGTAGGTGGATAGCATCGATTCATCAAGCACATGAATCCAGACTGCTTCATGTGCATCTAACGCGCGCTTTTGAGCGGATTCGATGACTTCTCGCGGTTGAAACCGTCCTGCCGCGTACCCTTCTCGAAGACGGGTGATGCTGTCTAATTGGATCATTGAGCTGCAGCGAGCGCTTGACCCGCTTGTACCGCCTGCCCTTTAGATACTAGTACTTCACCGACGACACCAGAAGTAGGGGCGGTTACCTCGAATTCCGTTTTCATGGACTCGATGACGAAGAGTACGTCGCCGGCTTCTACCGACTGTCCATCTTGAACATGAATAGACCAAATTGAACCCGCCAGAGGGCTTGCGACGAAGGCGTCGCTATCCAGTTCCATCGGCGAACTCGTAAAACCTCCGCCGTCGCCAGATTCGAATGTCAAAAGCCCACGATCTCGCCAATCTGCGAGCTCTGTGGCAAATGCAGTGCGCCGTCGGTCTTCGAATTGAGTGATCTCGTCAGCATTTTCCTCAGTGAACGCTAGGTGACCTTCGAAATCAAAAAGTCCCTCTTCGATCTTGATTTGCTGTGCGCCTACTGGGGAGGCTTCTCGCATTTCGACTAGTTCCTTCGCATCCACTTCGTAAAAACGAATTCGATCGAAGGGGCGAAGGAGCCACTGCTTGTCGAATGCTTCGCCTCTGAGGTAGTTATTCCAGACCTGGAGCGTACGCCCTACAAATTGATACCCACCAGGACCTTCCATACCGTAGATACAGAGGTAAGCACCGCCTATACCGACCGAGTTTTCCGCAGTCCAGATCCGCGCAGGATTGTATTTCGTCGTCACCAAGCGGTGTTGGGGATTCACCGGCGTAGCAACCGGCGCTCCGAGATACACATCGCCAAGTCCCATCACGAGATATTCAGCATCGAAGACGATATCCTTGACTGCATCTCGACTTGGTAGCCCATTGATTCGACGGATAAACTCAATGTTGTCAGGGCACCACGGTGCGTCGGCGCGAACGCTTCGCATGTAACGCTCGACCGCTTCACGACAGGCAGGATCATCCCACGAGAGGGGCAAGTTGACGACCCGTGATGCACGCAAACGTTCCGGTTCACGAGCCTGATCGAAAAGCGGTTGAAGTTCTCTTGTTAATTCACTTGATGACCATCGTTTCTCGTCAAAGCGAATGAGCAGTGAACGAATGCCTGCCGTCGTCTCTAGCACGCCCGTAAAACGTTCAGAAACAATGCCTTCCTCCAACCTATCGACTCGAAGGCGAAGACCGATATCTAGTACGTTTGGACCAAACTCTACCAGCAGAGAGTCTTGAGCAGCGCGACGTACGCAAATATCGTCGGCCATAAAAAGGATGGGATCTTCCACACCTCGTCGGAATACCGTAGGCAATGAGAAAGCTTTGGATGAGCAGGAGGCGATGGCCTCACCTCTTTCAATTGTTGCTTGTTTCGCCTCTGCTTCAGTTACAGCGACTAGCTCGATTTTGTCCCCACCCTTGAGCTGACCGAGCTTCCATCGATCTGCCTCAATCACCGCCGCGGGACACACAAAGCCACCTAGGCTCGGACCATCAGGTCCAAGAATCACCGGCATGTCACCGGTGAAATCGATTGCACCGAACGTGTAGGCATTGTCATGTACGTTAGACGGGTGGAGTCCTGCGTCCCCGCCATCCGGTCTAGACCATGAGGGTCGAGGACCGATCAATCGGACACCCGTTCGGCTTGAGTGGTAGTGCACAGTCCATTCGGCGTCGAGAAACGCTGACAAGTCCGATGGCGTCAAGAAATCTTCGGTGCAGTGGGGTCCCATTGTGATCCGCAAAACGTAGCGCGCCCGTAGGTCGGGTACAGAAAAACCTGTGAGCGTCGATGAGTTGACTAATTCCTTGCAACCGCGCGCACTTAACCTGATGACGTCGCCCGCCGCCAGCGCACGACCATTCAGACCACCGATACCACCTAGCGTGAATGTCGCCGCGGACCCCATCGCATCTGGAATCTCTAACCCACCCGCAAAGAGCACATATGCGCGCATGCCATCCGTTACGTCACCAATCGCTAGTACGTCTCCTCTCTCCACTGCGATCGGTTGCCACGGTTTCTGTTGCTGTTCGATCCCGTCCCGTTCCCGATTGATCTCTGCGACACCTGCGATCAGGACTGTGGTTGAACTGTGAAAGTACAACGTCGGTCCCGAGACCGTTACTTCGAGTCCAGTCGCTCCCTCCTTGTTACCTAAGCAACGATTTCCAAGACGGAATGAAAGATCGTCCATGGGTCCTGAAGGCGGTACACCGACGTTCCAATACCCCATACGACCAGGCCACTGTTGAATGGTCGTTTGTGCACCCGGGGCTATTACCTCGATGGTGTGAGGCTGATAGTCGACGCGACCGAGTGTACCGGTATCGTGACTTTCCTTGATAAACGACTCTGTCTGAATCGCTTGAAGCAAATATTCGCGGTTGGTCTCAACGCCGTGCAGAACACTGTGTTCGAGCGCATTCTGTAATCGTTGACGTGCCTCTTCTCGGGTCTGCCCACGCGCCATAACTTTGGCGATCAAGGAGTCATATAGCGGCGAAACGTCCGTTCCGGAACGCGACCATGTGTCGATCCGAACGTCGGGAGTTTCCGGAAAGCTCACCACCGAAATCGATCCTGGTGTTGGTCGAAAGTCGCGCATTGGATCTTCCGCACACACCCTTGCTTGAATGGCGCATCCGGTCGGTTTTAACTTCGAACGTAATGATTCAATCGGTGGCAATTCATCCGCTGCTAACTCAATCATCCACTGAACGAGATCAACGCTGTACACAAGCTCGGTGACACCGTGTTCAACTTGAAGGCGCGTGTTGACTTCGAGAAATGTGGCTTCTTGTCGTACGGGATCGTAGAGAAACTCGACGGTACCAGCGCTTCGATATGACACGCTCGACAGCAGCGCGAACGCATCCTCATGCATCCGTTCACGGACCAACTTCGGAACGTTCGGTGCGGGACATTCCTCAACCACTTTCTGGTGACGACGCTGAAGTGAACAATCGCGGTCTCCGAGAATCACGATACCGCCTTCGCCATCGCCAAACGCTTGAACCTCGACGTGTCTTGGATTCACGACGCAACGCTCTACGAACAGTCGTGAATCACCAAATGCGCCGTTAGCAAGTCGTTTGACCGTATCAAAACAGGCTTCGAGTTCCGCCTGGTTTTCGCAACGTTCCATACCGATGCCACCCCCGCCCGCAGAGCTCTTCAGCATGACTGGATAGCCGATCACATCCGCTTCGCGGAGTCCCTCACTCACTCCTGAAAGTACGCCGCTTCCCGGTAATAGAGCTACACCAGCCGACGTTGCTAGCCTTCGCGCTTCATGCTTGAGTCCAAAGCTCCTTAGATGCTCCGGACGCGGACCAATAAATGCGACGTCTAACTCTTCAAGCCGCTGAGCAAACTTTGCATTCTCACTCAAAAAACCGTAGCCAGGATGAACAGCTTCCGCGCCAGAACATCTAACGGCGTCGAGAATCTTGTCGACCGCGACATAAGTTTCGACCACGTTTCCGTCGCCGAGCGAATGGGCCTCCGTTGCCGCGTCCACATGCATCGAACCACGGTCATCTTGAGCAAAAATCGCAGCGCTTTCGATCCCCATCGAATCGAGTGTACGACATATTCGGACCGCGATCTCGCCTCGATTGGCTATGAGGACCTTTTGAAACATGACTTTGTGCGTCTTCTGATTCGATCTATTGCCACTAGTCAGTTGGTCGCCAGACCGCAAGTTCGATCGGCGTGGGGTTGTAGCCGTTACAAGGGTTGTTTAGTTGCGGACAGTTCGAAATCAGAACCAATATGTCCATCTCCGCTACTAGCTCCACGTATTTCCCCGGTGCGCTGATACCATCTTCAAACGTGAGTCCGCCTTCGGGCGTCACGGGTACATTCATAAAGAAATTAATGTTGTGAGTAATGTCTCGCTTGGTCAGACCCCACTCATCGTGTTGATTGACCGCGAGTAACCAACTATCTCTGCACGAGTGCATGCTTTTCTTATTCAGCGCGTACCGTACGGTGTTACTTTCTCCCGCACATGCACCGCCTAGCGTATCGTGTCGCCCGCAGGTATCTGCAACGATCGTCAACATCGCATTTCCTTCATCGGACAAGAGCGTTGAACCAGTCGTTAGGTAGAGGTTGCCCTGTTCCCTGACGGTGTCAAACGCACTGTATCGCTCATGCGGGTTGTCTGCATTGAAAAACAACGTGTCTACGGCTTGGTTGCCTTTGAGATCGGTAATCCGAAAGATGTCGCCTTTTCTTATCGTGTTCAACCAATAATCGCCAGCTAGAACCGTCTCAGTCCAATTGGCTCTTTCGGTTAATAATGAACTTTTGGTCAACATTTCACCACTCCTGCTTCGAATCTCAAGCGCCGAGTGAGTACAGATAGTTGTTCATGTATCCACGACCGTTTTCGTCCCTCGAAATGCGGCAAGGGTCATCGTCTGCCACGTCCTCTGCTAAACTCAATCGGTAGGCAATCGCACATCGCGGATACTCAGATGCTGGATTCAATGGGTGTGGACACGTGTGCATTACCACGAGAGTCGGCATCTCAAAGCGCAGTGTTACAGCGTTCCCTGAGTTCGAGTGATTTGCGACGAAGGCCATTGATCCATCATCTGCAACGTCGACTCTTGAAAACCAGTTCACGTTCGCGGCGAAGTCCCGACGCCCGAGTCCATACTTGCCAAGTTCGATCAAGAACGAATCGCGTCCGTTTTGAAAGTAGTCGTTACGTGCATCCTGATAGGAAAGATCTCCCCACTTGCGACGAACGATTTCCGCGTTGCAGGTGCCACTCGATGCGTCATGCCAGCCAAGATCGTCAGCGACGATAGAACAGAAGATGCGTCCCATATCCGAGTAGAGGCAGTGCCCCTGCGTGAGTCGGAATGTGTGTTGGCACTTTAAGGTGTCGGGTAGGTTAAGCCGTTCGAGCGGATTGCCAGGGTTGTATGCCAGCATCGCTACATTACCGCCACCATCAACATCTACTAACTGCAGTTGCACGCCCGGGTTGACCACGAACGACCAATGACTGCCTCCGGGCAATAGGTCTTCATAAAGCACGTCGCTACTCACGATTTCTCCTTATGCGTGACTAGGTTTCACGTTCATGTTGTCCACGATCGAATCCAGCCGACGATGATGACCGACTGGTAAATCGAACGTGACTGTCGCACCATACAGGTCGGGGTTATGTGGATCGACTCGAGGTTTGTCGAACACCAACAAGCGAGAACCTAAGCTGAAACCTTCCGTGATGTCGTGCGTGATCATGAACACTGTCAGATCCAGCTCTTGAAATAGATCCAGCAACAAAGCGTGCATATCGGATCGATATCCTGGATCCAATGCACCGAACGGTTCGTCAAGCAGCAAGATCCGAGGGGCTTTCACTAGCGTTTGGGCTAATGCCAAGCGTTGCTGCATTCCTCCAGAGAGTTCTGAGGGATAGTTGTCCGATGCATGTTCGAGACTAACCCTTTTGAGCATTTCACGGGCACGTTGAACGTTCCGTGCGCGTCGACGCCCGAACGTCCGTCCTAGCCATCGAGAGTCCGATAGCTCGAGCGCCATCATGACGTTTTCAAGTACAGTCAAATGCGGGAAAACCGAGTACCTTTGAAAGACCACCCCTCGATCAGCTCCAGGCTCGGGGATCAACGGTGCGCCATCAATCCTGATCGTTCCTTCGCACGGCTCAACTTCCCCCAATAACATGCGTAGAAACGTTGTTTTACCGCAACCCGAGGCTCCAACGATGGTTACGAATTCGTTCTTCTCAACACTTAGCGAGACCTTCTCGAGCACCGTCTTATCGAGGTAGCGCTTCCAGACGTTGTGAATCTCAATCACAGCTACGCACCGTACCACGGGAAGTAACGACGATTGAGCCGTCGAAGACCGAAATCGAACAGAAACGCGAGGAACGTAATCCAGGCTACGTATGGCAAGATGACATCCATCGCCAGATAGCGTCGCACGAGAAAGATTCGATAGCCAAGTCCATCAGTTGACGCGATCGCTTCAGCAGCGATTAGGAACAACCACGCACTCCCCAAGGACAAGCGCACTCCATCGATGAGACGCGGCAATACTTGAGGGAATACGACACGCAATGCGACCTGCCAACTGGTAGCGTCAAGCGTCTGCGCCTTAATCAGCTGCTCTCTCGGAAGTTCCCGTACGCGCTGCTCGATATCGCGCATTAGAAACGGTGCTGTACCGAGCAAGATGAGCATGACTTTTGCCAGTTCGCCTACACCAAAAACGATGAATAAGATCGGCAAAATCGCGAGCGGCGGAATCATGGATAACGCTCTTATCGCAGGAGACCAAAATGCACCAAACCACGGTACAAGACCATTAGGGACGCCGACTGCTAAACCAAGGAAGGCCGCCAAGAACACCCCTGTAGCGAGGCGCGCTAGACTCGCACCTGTGTCCGTCCAAAATATGTAGTCGCCAGTTCGTTTATCCGGTTCAAAGGCGACACGCTCGATCGCTGCGCCGATGGTGGATAAATCAGGAAGCAGCTTGTCGTCCGGATTCTCCGCAAGACGGATGCTAGAGGCGACAACATATAGCACCAAAGCGAGCGCAAACGGGATCGCTGCGCTCGCAAAGAGTCCAACGCCACCGGGGCGTCGATTGATTAGTCGCATTCGTCCGACCGTTGTTTCGACCGGATTTACTCCGCGCTAGATTTCTCCGTCCGCAGCCATCTGCATGTAAGTCGAGTCGAAGCGAAGTTTTACGTTTGATTCTGAACCCAGTACGTCGCCGTTGGGTAGCTCGATGCCGATGAATTCTGGACCCGGCGCACCTTCACCCAGAAGACCGTGTTCAAATGAAAATTCAGCAACATTTGTCATCGTTTCAGCGAGTGCGCTCGATTGCACAAAATCGACGGCCGGTGCTGGTTCGAAGAACATTTGCGTAGCCGCGAGTTGAGCGTCGTATCCCGAAAGGTCAGTTCCCGATGCAGTCGCCATATG
>JAPOVY010000010.1 GCA_026707905.1 Gammaproteobacteria bacterium
CTCAACGCGACCTGGTTGCACGGCTTCCCACTCTTTCAGCATGGTTTTGATGACTTGGCGCTGCAGATTCTGCTGAGATCCACAGAGGTCACAAGGGATGATCGGATGAGCTTCTGCCTTTGAGTAACGTTCGATGTCTTTTTCGCGCACGTTGTAAAGCGGACGTATGACATGATGAAGTCCGTCATCGGATAGGAGTCGTGGCGGCATTGCCTTCATGCGACCACCGTGAAACATATTCAGGAACAATGTCTCGACGACGTCGTCTAGATGGTGACCTAACGCGATCTTGGTTGCACCAAGTCGCTTCGCCGTGGAATACAGGATGCCTCTTCTCAGTCGCGAGCAGATCGGACAGTACGTCTTTCCTTCCGGTGTCTTCTGCTTGACGATCGAGTATGTGTCTTCCTCAATCGCATGAAATTCCACATCTTTGGACGCGGCGTAAGAGGGCAAAACATCCGCTGGAAAACCCGGTTGCTTCTGATCTACGTTCACTGCAAAAAGTGAGAACTCAATTGGTGCGTTCCGTTGGAGCGACAGAAGAATCTCGAGCATCGTGTAAGAGTCTTTACCGCCCGATAGACAGACCATCACGCGATCGTTTTGCCCAATCATCTGATAGTCACCGATCGCTCGACCAACAAGCCGACGCAGTTTTTTACGTAGTTTGTTACGCTCTAGCTCGTCTTTTCGAGCTCGCTCTAATGTCGAAGACATCTCAATGATGTGCTCAGCACCACTCAGCCGGCATCACGCAAAATGGTGACCGGCGGTAGTCGAACCAGCTTCCGCGTCGAGAGATAACCCACACTAGCAATGATGCTACCGCCAAGCAAGAATCCCGCAATCCAGATTTCAGGTCGAGTTGCGTACTCGAACTCAAGCAATTGCTCTTCTATCAAGTAGAGCGACAGTTCTGCACCGACGATGGCTACGAGACCAGCCATCAGACCTAACAACAAGAACTCCGCTGTGAGAGAACCCAGAATCAGCTTCTTCGTTCCACCCATCGATCGCAGTAGTGCATGTTCCTTGATTCGGCTGTCGCGACTGGCTTGTATCGAAGCCAATAACACGAGCGCGCCGGACGTCAAAACTAGGATCAAGATCCACTCGACAGCCATGGTCACGCGATCGATCACTGATTGAACTTGCTTGATGATCGAATCCACATCGATGACGGTCATGGTCGGATTACGTGCAATCAACTGGGTAAGCTCGGAACGATTTTCGTCAGGAACGTAAATCATCGCACGATAGCTTGACGGTATGTCGTCGAACACTTTTGGCGGAAAAACGAAGAAGAAATTGAACTGCGCGTTCTCATTCCATTCAAGGGCTCGCAAACTCGCAATTCGCACGTCAAAGACCTGACCTTGAATGCGGAATGACAATTCGTCGCCTACATTAAGTCCCCACGACCTCGCGTATTCGCTCTCGACCGAAACAAGACTCTCTTCCGTCCCAGGGGACCACCATTCACCTACGACCACCTCGTTGTTTTCCGGAACTTCGTCCGACCATGTCAACTGCCTGCCAGACGAGAGTCGCGGCCCAGGCATGTTGGGTCGGCGACGCTGGTATTCTCTGACCGGTTCGCCGTTCACGGCTACGACCCGTCCATCGTAGAAAGCAGCCAGATCGCCGTCAGATGCATATCGATCAATGAATTGCGCGACGTCATCGCGCTGTGCTTGAGAAATGTTGAAGAGGACGTGGTTTGGCGTGTCCTGTGGTAGTTGCGCTTGCCACTCCTCTACAAGCGATGATCGGACGAGATACAAGATCATCAGCAACATGATGACCAGACTGAATACCACGATCTGACCCGTGTTCTCAACGTTTCGGCGCTGCAGTCCACTCAGTGCGAGTCGCCAAACACTACCTGCTTGCATTCCTAGTAGACGTCCGCCTCGCAACAACACGATTGCTACCGTACCGAAAGTGACTGTCACTGCAACGATACCGAGTAGCAACCAGAGTGTGAAAGACCAACTTCCGCTGTACCAGATCAGGAGTCCCAAAATACCCGTGATCGCGCATGTATAGGTAACGAGCGAAGACATACCAGCACGTCTGAAATCACGCCGAATCACGCGTAACGGCGACACACTGATCAGGTCCAAGAACGGTGGTAACGCGAAAGCAAATAGGCAAATAAACCCTGTAACGATGCCAGTGAGGATAGGTGCAATGCTTGCCGGAGGTACATGCGTGACGTTAGTTAACAGTTGTTCCGTTAGATACCAAACTAGACCGAAGTGAATCGCTGCACCGGCAATAAGCCCTCCCGCTATACCGACAAGACCGATGAGTAAAAGCAACCCTAAGCAACCCCACAAGACGGCGCGTGGTCGCGCCCCGAGGGTTTTTAAGATGCCCACATGATCGAAGTGGCGCCTCGCATATCGGTTCGCGCTAAGTGCGATCGCTACGCCAGCCAACAACACCGCCATCGATCCGCCGATCAGGAAGAAACTCTCAGCTCGTTCTAACGCTCGCCCGATGCGCGCGTCAGCGTCTCTGACGTTCCGCCATCGATAGCCTTCCAAGTCTTCTTCGATGGCTCGATAGAGCTCCCGAAACGTCGAGTCGTCACCCACGAGCAACAAGCGGTAATCGATCTGGCTACCAGGTTGGATGACCTGCGTAGCGTCAATATCCTCCATGCGCATAAGCACTCGAGGCGACAAATCGAGCATGCTGAACCCTCGGTCAGGCTCGGCTTCGATAATCCCCGAGACCGTCAGTGGCGCATAACCGACGTCGACTCGATCACCGAGCTCGACATCCAGAATATAAAGCAGTCTGGAATTCATCCAGATCTCGCCTGGTCCAGGGATCTCGGTCGTTTCAGTTGTCGCTCCAAATGGCTCTGCCGCGACGCGCAACTTACCTCGAAGTGGGTAGTTCGCTTCAACGGCCTTGACGCTAGCGAGTTGCGACTTGGTGTTATCTTCGCTAGACAATACCATTGAGTTGAACACGATCATCGAGCTCGTGGTCAAACCCCGGTCTGTTGCTTCTTGAATGAACTGGTCCGGGATGGGCTTCCGCGAATTGATGCTGCGATCCGCGCCGAGAAATACCGACGCTTCTTTTGTCATCGCTTTCTGCAATCGGTCGACGGTTAGAGTGATCGATGAAACCGTCCCAACTGCAATCGCGAGTGCGATTAGCAGTAGATGCAGTTCCCCCGAACGCCAATCGCTGAGAATGAAATTCAGAATGAGACGTAAATTCATGCGATTACAGCACCTGCCGCAAGTTCAGTACTGGACTGACATCGATCGGCCAAGCTCCGATCATGTGTGACGAGTACGAGCGTCGTCTGGTTTTCGTGATTGAGCTCGAATAGTAAATCTGCAATTCGATGACCCGTCTTGGTATCAAGGTTACCGGTCGGCTCATCGGCGAATAAAACCAGAGGTTCAGAGCAGAACGCTCGAGCAATGGCCACTCGTTGCTGTTCACCACCCGATAACTGACGTGGGTAGTGTTTCAATCGACTGCCTAAGCCTACTCTCTCAAGGTACCTTATGGCATCTTCACGGGCAGTCCGCTCGCCACGAAGCTCCGCCGGCAACATCACGTTTTCCAACGCGGTCAAACTATCGATGAGTTGGAATGTCTGAAACACGAAACCAACAGCACGAGCTCGTACTTGTGCTCGTTCATCTTCATTGAATGCGGAGATTTCGTCACCATCGAGCCAAACACGACCGCGCGTGGGTACATCTAATCCTGCTAACAATCCTAATAAGGTAGTCTTACCCGACCCAGACTCTCCAACGATGGCAACCGCTTCACCTCGAGCTATAGAAATATCTACATCGCGCAGAATGGTTAACGACGCTCCTTCAAACTCGACTTCTTTCGTAAGGTCTTCCGCTCGAAGTATGGCATCGCTGTCGTTCGTTGGCGTGGTCAAGTTATTCCTTGTCGGTTTCTTGTGTATTTGTACGAGTTTGAGCGCGGAAACCGTTCAATCAGAGCAACGCACCATCTTGGTGCTCGGTGACAGTATCAGTGCGGCTTACCAAATAGACACTGAATCTGGATGGGTGTCTCTCTTACAGCGCAAGTTAGAAACTGAAGGTTCCGATTGGCGAGTCGTTAATGCGAGCGTCAGCGGCGATACGACCTTAGACGGCCTCACGCGAATTGACGCATTGCTCGACGAAATCAGTCCGCAGATCATGATTTTAGAGTTAGGCGCGAATGACGGGTTGCGCGGATATCCTGTCGAGTCAATACGAGAGAACCTAATTAACCTCATCGATAGGGCACAATCACACGGCGCTTTCGTGATCCTCGCCGGAATGCAACTACCACCGAACTATGGTCACAGGTACGTAGGTCCTTTCAAAGAAATGTACGAAGAGCTCGCCAATACGAAGAACATTGGTCTCATTCCGTTTCTCATGGACGGGGTTGCGGCGGTAGAAGAGTTAATGCAAGACGACGGCTTGCACCCGAAAGCTGAAGGCCAACCTGGTCTACTCGCGAATGCATGGCCCGTAGTGCAAAAACACATAAGAGAGTTCGGCGAATCCGTAGATTAAGGCTGTAATGCACCCAAATGGCGTTTGCCGCGCGCGTTAGCCAACGCTTCCTGTTTTGCACGTTCCGTAAACTGCGCTTTCTGCTGCGCACTGGTCTCATGGAAACAATACGGACAACTCACACTTTTGACGTATAGCTTCGATTGCTTGTGTTCCTCACTGGTGGCTCTGCGACAGGCGTGGCATTGGTCGTAGCTACCCTGGGAGAGCTTGGCATCAACGGAAACGCGCTGGTCAAAAACGAAACACTCACCATGCCATCTACTTTCGTTCGGTTTCACCGTTTCTAGGTAGCCTAAAACGCCTCCGTCCAATTGATAAACGGCTTCGCAACCACTCGCTAGTAATGCGTTCGACGCTTTCTCACAGCGTATCCCACCTGTGCAGTACATAGCGATAGTCGACTTGCCATGGGCTTCAAGTAGACTCTCGATGCGGCTTCCAAACTCCGCGAATCTTCCTATGCCGATCGGCACGGCGTTCTCAAAAGCGCCAGCCTCAATCTCATAGTCATTTCGGATGTCGAGTACTAAGACGTCTGGGTCATCCAACAGCTCGTTCCATTCATTTACTTGGACGTGGACGCCTAGTGGGTCTGATGAAGTCAATGGTTTGCCAAACTGAATGATCTCGTCTCGAACTTTCACTTTTAAACGGTAAAAAACCGGATTGTCTGGTCTAGCGGTTGAATATTTCGCTCGTAGCGAGCTCGTACCTGTCGAGGTTTCCACGAGTTGCACGGCATGCTTCAGCGAGTCAAGATCCTGATGCGCAAGACTCGCATTCACTCCTTCATTTGCGATCAGCAACGTTCCGACTAGATCTAGATTCTCTAGCCGCGTTCGTAGGCGATTTGCCGTCGTTTCCGGATCTACAACTTCAAAGAACCGGTAGAACGAAACAACGTTCATTGCGAATTCAATCTGCCTTCGAACCGCCTAGACAAGGAGGCGACATCGGTGCCTTGCCGAATCTGCTCTCCCAATTTGCTTCGGTGTATGCGTGTATGGCGAGTGCGTGGACAGGTCCCGACAATTCGGTCGCAAGCAGGTCATTGATCATTCGGTGTCGATCCAACAATCGCATCCCCTCGAACTGCATACTCACGATTATGACCTTGAAATGCGATTCCGATCCGGGCGCCACATTGTGATTGCCACTCTCATTGACGACCTCTAAATGCAGTGGATCCAGCGATGTGAGTTTCGTTTCAATAATTTCTTGAACAGTCATTAATTAATCTCAGCAAGTACTACCGTGATGTTGTCGGTGCTTCCGGAATCTCCCGCAGCGTCGATCAGCTTGTCAAGCAGAAGATTAATGTTTGAGCGATATTCGTGCATGACCAACGACAACGCGTCGTTAGTAACGAAGCCGGATAGGCCATCACTACAGAGCATGAAGAGATCCTTAGGCTGAACTTCGAACTCGGTAATCGTTGGTTTTACGACCTGACTCGGACCGATACATTGGAGCACGCGATTGTCAACAGGCGACGTCTCAGCTTCCTCTTCCGTGATTTCGCCCTGATCAATTTTCTCATTTATAACGTTGTGGTCCCTCGTCATTTGAGTGAATTCCTCGCCCCTCAAAAGATAAGCACGCGAATCGCCAGCGTGACAAATAAAGCCTAGATCGGCAACTAGCTGCAACATAACAAGCGTCGCACCCATCGCTCGAACGTCTGGAAGTGAACGTGCACGTGCGTGAATTTCACGATTGGCATCTTTGATGATCGTCTCGAGGATTTCGCTATCCATGTTGTCTGAACCCAAGTCACGAATGCGTTGTGTGACTTCATCCGCGGCCATACGGGCGGCTATATGTCCGGCATCTAGCCCACCCATTCCGTCTGCAACGCCACAGAGTTGCAGGTCGGGACGTGTCCAATAAACATCCTCATTACGTGAGCGGACGCGTCCCTTCCATGTCTTTCCGACCAATATCAATCGCGAGATGCTCGTAGTAGAAAATCGAATTTCAATCGCACTTCGGTGGTTGTGTCAAATATCGTCACAATACTTGGAATTCCGCCTACTTAGTACGTATTTTGCGATTCGTAAGTCAGTTTAACGTACTAGTAGACGCCACAGTCGAAACTCAGTATCCGCAGTCTGACTGCCGAACGTTCGTCTGCTCGTCTAAAACGGTGCACGCTTATGCAACGGAGGTGCCCATAAGAGGATGGATACGGGAGATCGGGTGACGATGGCTCGGACGATGTACGAACCTGCACACATCCTGCCGCGTGCTGGCGTTATCTCACCTAAGCAATTTCCATTGGTTTGGTCCAGATCCACGGTCGGCCAATTGAAAGTGAGAGAGCGTCCGATTGAGCGACCGCGCACTATATC
>JAPOVY010000143.1 GCA_026707905.1 Gammaproteobacteria bacterium
GGTCGGTCGAGAAAATCACGCCAAATCCTTTTTGCAGAAAATAGTTGACACAACTTCTCAGGAATTCGTTGCGTAGATAAAAACAGTCAACATCGTGAAATCCGTAATAGACGTAAATCAAGCGATAGTCCTGTAGCGTGATGCTTTTATTAGTAGTGTTTCACTTTGAAAAAACGATAGCGGTCGTGACTAGTGGATTTCAGTGACCATCCTGGGTCCAGCCAGCGGCACGTGTTTTCGTTAGCCCCACTAGGCGTGTGGATGCGCTTGATCGCTGACAGTGGCGGCGTAAGTTCGAAGTACTGGGGAAAACTAGCGAAGGTACTAGCGATAAGTGCGATGTTCGCACCACTTCGCGTCGTAGAACGGTTGGTTTATAGCCGTTCACGGATGGAGCGTATACGAATCGATGAAGCGCCGTTATACATTCAAGGTTTCGCTCGATCGGGTACGACACATCTCCTAAATCTTTTGGCTCAAGATCCGCAGTTTGCGACCGTGTCGACATTTCAAGCAATGGCCGCACCGATGTTTCTGACCGGTAGAGGTTGGTTGGAACGACTCATCGCGTCTCGAATTCCAACAACGCGTCCGATGGACAACATGAAGGTTTCGCTTAGTCTCCCGCAAGAGGAGGACGTTGCACTCGCAAATTCCTCACATCACTCTCCCGCTCATCTTCTTTCGTTCCCGAGTAGGTCGCAGGATTTTCTAGAAAAGTACTCGACCATGCGTCTTAACAATGATGAAATGCGTCAATGGGAATTCGCTTACCTCGACGTATTGCGTAGAGCTTCATTTGCTGGTGGTAGAAAAAGGCTGTTGCTCAAGAGCCCGGCAAATCTTGGTCGAACTGCAGTTCTTCTTCGGCTCTTCCCTGACGCAAAGTTCGTCCACATTGTTCGTAATCCGTACGTTGTATACCAATCAATGACACACATGTATAAGACGATGCTCTCGATCTGTCAGATGGACGATGCCAATCCTGACGATGTTGCCGCTATCACTCGCGACTCGTATGTGTGGATGATGACGCAATACATGTCTGATCGAGAGTTGATTCCGCATGGTCATTTAGCGGAAATCCGGTACGAGGACTTGGAACGTGACCCGCTAACGGAACTCGCTCGGGTTTATTCGGAGCTGGATCTGCATGATTGGGAAAAGGCAAAGGAGAGGATTGAGATTTACCTTGAGTCGGTGGCGGAATACCGCAAGAACACCTATGAAATAGACTCATCAACCATTGATCTTGTGAATCGGGATTGGGGTTTCGCTATTGACGAATGGGGATACGAACCACCTAAGCAAGCTCAGCATTGAACCTCCTTGTCGGCTTGATATAAAAACGTGATGAATCGCGATACATGCATGCCCGTAGTGAATCGACAGCCGCGGAAGTTTCGATATATACAGCAACGAGATCGTCATTGGACTCATCGCGTCGCCGCGTTGTATGGAAAGATCTTCGTACATCTTCAGTTCAAAAGAATCGATGATCTGAACGAAAGCGAACGAAATGGTCATTAAGGAAGCGGAACAACCTCGTTGGTTGGTACCTGAAGCGTTAGCAGTTGTCGAGGCTACGATGGAGGACGGGACCGGTATTTCGATTCGACGTCACGGTAATCCCGACGGTACCCGCATCGTGCTCAGTCACGCGAATGGTCTTGCCTCGGATGCCTACTACCCGTTCTGGTCTCTGCTTGAGGATCGGTTTGACCTGATGGTCTACGACTTCCGAAATCATGGATGGAATTCAACGGGCTCGTTGGATGCACACAGCATTCCGACTTTTGTAAGCGATAACGAACGGGTCGCGGAGACGATTGAAGCGAATTTCGGCGCGAAGCCTCGCGTCGGTGTTTTTCACTCTTTATCAGGACAAACTGCCGCATTTGAAGCCACTCAGATCCAAGGCGCGTACTCAGCGTTGGTACTGTTTGACCCTTTTTTCTGTCCACCCGGGTGTGATCCGCAACACAAGGATCGTTTAGAGCGGACCATGGACGGAATGGTGGAAACGGCACGACGGCGTCGGACCACGTACGAGTCCACGACAGCATATGCCGACAGGATGAGCCGTTCGCCAGCGTTTGAACGACTTAGACCTGGTGTTACGAATCTGATTGCGGAAGCGACGCTTCGACGCGCGGCGGAAGAACCGGCGTTTGAATTGCGATGTCCGCCAGAGTACGAGGCGAAAATCTACGAACAGGGGCGGACTTACGCAAGTTCAGTTGAAATTGGTGCGCTCTCGTGTCCAGTGAAGGTAATTGGTAGTGATCCTGTGGAACCCCACTCCTTTTTACCGACTGTAGCGATGGATGAGATCATTGCCTTGAACTACGACTTCATACCTGAGACGACGCACTTCCTGCAACTTGAGGAACCCGAAGAGTGTGTCGCAGCAATGATCGACTTCATTGCGAAGGTCCTCCCAAATGCACAGCTGTAGCTAGTTTTTAGTTTCGTCGGTTTACGATCGACATCTCAACCTGCTGTACGTTCGTATTCATTGATAATGCTCAGTTGAATTTCAAGGGGAGTCACGATGGCTAATCCTGCGCCAAAGGCGTACTTCGATACGTTACCGCCGGACGCGAGCTCCGATGAGCTCGCACCTACCATCGATGATTTGGGTTTGCGTGAGAATTGTCGTGAACTTGCGATGAACGGGTGGACGGTCGTTCGTGATGTCGCTACGAAGGAGTTCAACGATCGATTTAGGCAAACCATCCTTGATCTCAACGCAGAAAAACGTGGTTCAAACATGCTGCTCGCGAAAGATCCCGTTTTCGCTGAAGCGATTTTGAGTCCGAAATTGCTTGCGATGGCCGAATTCTCGGTTGGACGAGGATTCCTCATCAGCCAAGTTGCTGCAAGTGTTCGTCCAAAAGGGTCACCACAGTTGGGATTGCATGCAGACAACAATTGGTTGCCTGCCCCTTTTCCTACGCACAACATGCTTCTTACAGGATGTTGGGCATGCGATGAATTCTCGAAAGAGAATGGTTCGACTCGACTAATTCCCGGCAGTCAGACGCTAAGAAGGCATCCGAGACCTGATGAAATCGCGGCAGGTCATGGCGCGATCGCAGTCGAGTGTCCTCCTGGATCCGTCCCGATGTGGGATGGCAACATCTGGCACGGAAATTGGGAGCGCGAGACGGAAGGCGAGCGTGTTGTTTGTCACATTACGTATACACGTTTGATGATGCGACCGGTAGAGGACTACAGTGCGCATGCGGACAAACTAATCGAAACACACGGTGATCGCATGGCTCAATTGTTAGGCCGTAAGGACTTCCTCAATGGCCCCCACGGCGCTGAATACGACAAACTTCTAGACACATTTAATAACGCAAAACGATAGGCTACGAGTCTACCGAAAGACGAACACGAGAAATCCGTCCTAATCGAAGTCTCGGTCAGACTGTTCAGTGGCACGTCCTACTCGTCGACTCTTCAATGGACGGCGCTCGCGTTAAGCTGGCGTTGTTCGACTCAGCGTTCCTGGCTGGAGTTCACGACTGACAGCAAGACGAAGCCGGTACTGGATCAGTCGCCAGGCGGTCGATAAGACAGCTCCTTTTGCGACGCCTCGTCTACCGTTTCTGGTGTTACAAGTACGGTTATATTGACGTCGATTGCACCGGCCGCGCTTACTTGGAGCGAAAATGCCGTCGCGCTTGCGTCGTCGGGCAGATCGGCGATCGCATAGAGGTCCGGGTCGCCAAACGCGTAGTACAACGCCTCCATGGTACCTCCGAGACTCTCAACTGTGCTTGTAAGCGCGGCTCGACGACTTGAGCCACCCTCCGTGAGCAATCCCTTTAGTCCAGCCTGGTTGTAGTTTGCTGTAATCAGATACTTTGCCATTTAGCGGTCCCTCTAGTGCAACTTAGACAAACGAACGTACTGCGATCGTGTGCTGCTTTCAAGACAACGGATTACCGTCAATCAAGTATATAGAGAGGCGCGTCGATCCTTATCGCAACCATCTAACTCTATTACACCGAGAATCTCGCTCCGCACCGCCAATCAGGCATCCGAATAGTCGATTTATGACGTGTACGAGACCTCGCAGGAGAAATTACGATTGCTTTTGACGCTATTTCAGCCGAGATATCAAGACACTTTGAACCAACGCTGAAGTACGGTAGCAAGGTGTAGGTTGCAATTCGCAATTGACGTTTATCGCCGAATCGTTTGGGAATTCGCGAACCTATAATCGAGCGAATTAATAGCGGCAGCGTTAGCCGAACTAGACGTTAGTTGCGTGGATATTGTTACCGTAAAGGTCTTTTCGTTTATCGCGATCCTTGCGATCGCGGTTGTAGGCGGACTAATTCCACTTATATCCGCCAAATCCACCAATAGCGAACGATTTTTCTCCCTAGGCAACGCTTTTGCGGGCGGTTTATTTCTCGGAGTTGGGTTCATTCACCTTTTACCAGAAGGTATCGAGATGCTCTCGGCGTACTCAGAGTTTCCGTGGGGTGCAGTCACTGCCACTATCGGGTTTGCCGCGTTACTCTTACTCGATCGCATCCTGTTTCCTGAGTATCAGGTTAACGAGTCACTCGGTAAACCTGGTAGCGAGACGATCTATCCGTATGTATTACTCGCAATGCTGAGTATTCACTCGATCGTCGCCGGGATTGCGCTTGGGTTGGAGGAACAGATTGCGGGTGCCGTCACTTTATTGATCGGAATCGTGTTCCATAAAGGTCCCGCTGCATTCGCGCTGATTCTGAGCACCCATATGGCAGGAATTCAAAGGTCACGCCAAAAAGCGTTCCTTGCGTTCTTCTGCGTGATGACGCCACTTGGCATTCTGCTAGGCGCAAGTAGTAGCGTGCTATTTGCGGCCTCGAGTAACGTCTATGGTGCCATGCAAGGTGTGTTCAATGCGTTTGCAGCTGGCACGTTTATCTACATTGCTGTTATCGACATCATCGACAAAGAGCTAACTACCCATCAACTAGAGATGGCGCGTTATGCCGTGAGTGCCGTCACGGGTGAGGATGATGTGCCAATGCCTCGCCAAGGCGATGATCGGTTAGTGAAGTTCTTACTAATCGTCGTAGGAATCGTTCTCGTCGCATTCATAAGTGAATGGGCTCACGCGCCGCATGACACGCACGAACATTTGAATCACGAGGTCGAGTTAGATCGGGATATTCACGGGAACTACACCGTTGCGCACAGTCTAGTCTAGCTTGTGAAGAAGTAGGAAGTGCTCTCAGTAACTAATTACGTGACGTGGAGCTGAAAGAACACGAGTGGAACAAGCGAATAGGGTGGCAACCCGGCCAGTGGATTCTCGGCACCCGATTACACTGCTGCCGCTGCTCCCTTCCGGGCCTGACGGGGTTCACAGCTTATCGTCGCGAGGGACCAGCCGGAGTCACCATATTGGCTGTGCGAGAAAGCCCGCACTCGACTAAATTTTAAGAGGAAGTATGGAAATCGGTGTGTCGTATGTTGCTATGTTTGAGGCGCAATTGTTTGGTTCGCCATCCGTTGAAGAGTGCGATACGCGTTTCGCGAATGCGTTTATGTTTGAGATTCGATAATTTGATCGTGGACGTAGTGGATCAGTCTTGCGCATGAACCAAGTTCGAGTAAATTCCTTTTACCAGGATTTACGGTAAGACTGCGTGTCAATTAATCAGTTGTTGGGACAACGGTCGTGGACGTTGTAATGGGATTTTTAGAGTTCCTGTGGCTGACATTCTTACTGTTGGCACCGATGCTATTACTTGGTCTATTCCTTTCCGGCGTAATGCATGTGTTCATATCGCG
This sequence comes from Gammaproteobacteria bacterium, assembly GCA_026707905.1. Taxonomy (GTDB): domain Bacteria; phylum Pseudomonadota; class Gammaproteobacteria; order Pseudomonadales; family Azotimanducaceae; genus Bin55. Next base: position 5,812 of record JAPOVY010000143.1, read on the forward strand.
GGAAGCGATATTACGTTGGTTTCGACGCGATGGATTAACGACTGTCGCAACGAGCGCTGCCATCGGCGTACCGATGCCACTTTGTAGCTGCTCGGTCGTACCGGTTGTTGCGGAAATGAGGCGCAAGGGTGCTTCCCGATCAGCGTGTATGTCCTTCCTCATAACGGCGCCCGAGACCGGAGCGGACTCCATTCTCGTAACTAACGCATTTTTCGGTCCTATCGTAGCCGTAGTTAGACCTTTCGTGAGTTTCGTGACGGCAGTAGTTTCAGGGTTGTTCTGTATTAAGTTGACACAAGATTCGGAACCGGACTCGGAATTAACAACGGAGCGGGAGTCTGATGATGATCATCTCGAACACTGTTCCGATTGCGAGCACGATCATGCGCACACGAACCTGTTTTCGGATCGCGATGATTGTTACGTTAGCCTTCGCGAACTAGGTGGTAGTGCCGCAAATTGGTTTGTGGATTTGACGCGTAGAACTAGGCGTACGAATGCACTTGAACGCGCGTCAAGCACCGCTGTACCCAATCGCGTATCTGAGTCTCGGTCGCCTGATTTCTGGTCTGTAGTTAAGCATGTTTTTAGATACGGGTTCGTCGAGGTAGCCGACGACATTCTGTTCGCTTTACTCGTTGGTATTACGCTAGGCGGATTGCTGTACTTCGTCATTCCGTCCGATCTTATGGCACATGAATACGCCAATTGGTTTGCTTATCCCGTCATGTTGTTGATCGGGGTACCTCTCTATATTTGCGCCTCTGCGAGTACTCCCATTGCCGCTGCGCTCGTTGCAAAAGGGGTTAGCCCGGGGGCGGCGCTCGTATTTTTGATGACCGGTCCGGCAACCAATACCGGTACGATCGCAATCATCGTTTCTCAGTTCGGAGCACGGTTCACGACAATCTACGTTTTTGGAGTGATCGCCGTCACTGTCATACTCGGTATTGCAATTGATTTAGCTCTATTCACAATGGGGATTTCCATTGCCGTTAATTTAGACGCTTCCGATTCACCTGGCATCTTGGCATTGCAATGGGGTGGTGCCCTCGGGTTAGCAGCATTGATTATTTGGCGATTTAAAGCGGGTGCTCTGCGTAGT
>JAPOVY010000080.1 GCA_026707905.1 Gammaproteobacteria bacterium
GCGATCGATTCGTGACGATCACAATCGCAAATTGCAGAACATTATTTAAACAATCCGATGTGATCAGTAGATGGTGCGTTACGTACGACAAACCAAATTCAATTCTTGTAGCGCATGATGCGGATTTTGAAGCCAGAGGAAATCCTACTTAAGCGAACAAACGTGCTTAGATATCAGGACGCGCGAAGAGTAGCAAACAGTAGCGAATTGATAAAGTCGATAAACTCGTAAAGCACGCGCATATCGACTCCGAACGACAACGTTGATGTTCGGAATTTCTATGAGGGCTTTCCATACAACGTCCTATCTTATTGGCGTAACAGTCGCTCAAATCGTCCCGTCATATGCTAATAATGCCCTAAAATAAGGGAATTACATACCAAAGTGGCGAAGGGCTTAAATCGTCTCGTCGCGAAGGATAATCCGCTCTTCAAATCAACCCTAATCAAGGATGGAGAATGAGCGTCTCTTCATGGAACTTAATCAATACCTTTCTATCATCGTTCGCTGTCATAATCTCAATTGCGTCAGTTTGGTGGACGTATCAGAGATTTCGTCTTGCACCTAAACGAGACATCGTGAGAAGGTATGCTGGTAATCTTTGGCGAACGTCACCAGACGCACCCACAGGTACGTCCAAAGATCCATTCAACGACGCGATGAACGAGGCGCGTGTCGTCTTCGCTGGACACAAAGAGATTTTCGAGTCAATCCAGAACATCATGACGTTGGATTACTATGACTATCGCCAACACGATCCCATCCTCAAAATGATGGCGAAAGAAGCTGGACTGTCAACGAAGCACTGGCCTGACCGTGCGTTCGAGAAGGTCATCGTATAGATAGCTGGCTTGCCCTTGCAATACGGGCAAAAGCCGATTAAGCTAAGTGTTCGGAACGCCCGTTAGATAAGCGTTCCGAACTGGTACGTCTACCAGTCAATGAGGCACAGAGTTACAGCTCTGTATCTCGTAAATCAATCTTGTCATTACGGAGGGTAAATCCAATGACAAATCTCAACCGCGAACGCGGACTATTTGGTGCGATGCTTAATCGTGACCAACTACCACCAAACCTTGCCGAAACAAAGTTAGGCATGTTCTCCATCCCGTCCGTTGAAGAACGGATCATCGCAAAAAGCGAAGAACTAGCAAAGAATGCTCGTGCGATTCAACAGTCCACAGACCCAGACTTGTGTATGAGACTAAGACAACGCAATCGAGTATTGGCGGGAGACATAACCAATCTGGTGATGTAAGTACGCATTCACTCTTGGTAGAATTTACCTTACCAAGCCGGATTGATCATCGGTGTGAAAGCCCTGCGAGTCTTAGATTTGCAGGGCTTTTGTGTGTGTAAATCATACATCACAGCAACGCTCTCTAACTAACTCATTGACTTTACAGTGATTTTCTGCTAAAATACCCACCAGAGGTATACAGCATGACACGTAAAGCACCAGGTAAATACTGGCGTGAGGGTCTATCCCTCATTGACATCACTCGCATGTTCCCTGATGACGCAACCGCCGAAGCGTGGTTTGCCGAACAGCGCTGGTGGGGTGAACCGCAATGCCCCGTCTGCAATTCCTACAACGTGCAATCCAACTGCAAGCACAAGACCATGCCTTACCGTTGTCGCAAGAAGGATTGCGGTAAGAAGTTCAGCGTCAAGACTGGCACCGTCATGGAGTCGTCCAAGCTGGGCTATCAGGTGTGGGCGATCGCAATCTACCTACTGACGACCAGTATCAAGGGCGTATCGAGCATGAAACTCCACCGCGATCTAGGCGTGACGCAAAAGACCGCATGGTTTCTAGCGCACCGACTACGTGAGACGTGGGACGACTTCGACACGATGGCGTTTGACGGACCTATCGAAGTAGACGAGACCTACATCGGTGGCAAGGAGAAGAACAAGCACGAGTCCAAGAAACTACGCGCGGGTCGTGGCACGGTCGGTAAGTTACCTGTCATTGGTGCGAAGGACCGCAAGACCAATCGTGTAGTCGCTAGGGCTACCGATCTGACGGACAAAGAGACCTTGCACACCTTCATCGACGGCGTAGCGCTCGAAGAGACGATGGTCTACACGGACGAAGCGCAAGCTTACTCCGATCTCTACTTCGACCATGAGACCGTCAAGCACTCCGTAGGCGAATACGTGAGGGACATGGCGCACACTAACGGTATTGAGTCCTTCTGGGCGCTCATGAAGCGCGGGTATCACGGCACCTACCACAAGATGAGCAAGAAGCACCTGAACCGCTACGTCGTGGAGTTCGCAGGTCGCCACAATGCACGACCGAACGATACCGAGACACAGATGGAGCTGATCGCTCACGGTATGCTCGACAAGCGGTTGAAGTATCAGGAGCTGGTAGCGTAATGCAGAAGATCAAGCAGTGGTATTACGACCATCACCAATCCATCTGGGTAAGCGTGATGTTCGTCGCGTTCTTGGCTTATCCCGCCGTGCTCAAGATACTCTTAAGCCTAATTCCCTAAAATAGAAAAGGCGCAAGGACGATGACGCTTGCGCCTTTATAACAACTCAGCATTCCCATGCTTCGATAATCATAGCATAGGATGCGTCATGTCGATATCCCCTTCTCCTGATCCGTCACCTTCTTCAAAAGATCGAGAAGCTTTAAATCAGTCTCGACGGTCCTCCTCAAAGACTCTTCAAGATTGCGAAGATGAGTTGCAATCCGTGATAAGCGCATGGGATGATCGGGTGAATGATTATTGGTTGCCAAAATTGAAAGCTGCTCTGAACAAATAGCGACCGAATCCGCAACTAGTAAATACTTGGTTAGAGTACTCTGAATGTACTCGGTAAGAAAATCTGGCGGTTCATCAGCAGCCATGTTTCACCTCATGTGGTTGCGTAAGGGTCTTAGATCGCTAATCTGAGACGGGTAGAAAAGCAGGGCGCTCTACCATGCAAAGTGGCAAAAGAAGTGAGCGCCCTGCCAAAGTGTCAGACGTCCGGTGGGCGACAAACGAACTCCGGAGTGACCGGTTCAATGAGCTGAAGCCTTTTGAGTTCGACCGTCTGACTGTCATACATTCTACAAACGATGTAAGACATTCCTACAATAAGCCCCATAAGCCACATGCAGGACACCCGTTATGTCGGGTTGCCTGCTGAATGCAACAACCCGATAAGGCAAAGGGTCGCTCCCAGCGCTGGGTAAATAAGCAGGGAATTCCAATTCCTCATGTGGTTTATGCGGCCCGACACCTTCGTTGTCGGGGAAAGCCACGCGAGGTGGCGACATGAGGAATACGACCCTAGCCATCGCCGTCGCGCTGGCGCTATTCTCTACCAGTATTCAAGCCCAAGACTACGAACCGACCGAGAACTACGACATACTCACAATCGGTGGCTTCACGGTACTTGTAAGCGGGGACGCGATGTATCAACGCCCTGAAGATACACTCAAGGCACTGTGGGTGCTACGTTCTCAGATCGCGATTGTCAATGACGGAATTGGCGAGTTCTTTGACTATCGGGACGATCTCGAGACGTTTGAACAGATCTACCAAGTCGTCATTTGGCTAGACGACTCCGAAGCAGGTCTCGACGGCGCTGGTCCGTGCGGAATTGCGTGCTTCTACGGTTCAGTGAACTTTCTTGAGCGCGAAGGATTAAATCCTGATAAAGCGTTCTCTGTTGGCTTCACCGATATTGAATGGCTGATCGGTAGCAGCTGGTGCTGTAGTTACGTTCTGATACACGAGCTGGCGCACGGATGGCATTACCACGTCATCAGAGACGGGTTCGAGAACGACCTAATGGAAGACGCTTACGACCGAGCAGTCGATAGCGGTCTATACGACGATGTGCGATCTACGCATGAACGAACGGGCAGAGCGTATGCGCTCATCGACGCACAGGTGTTCTTTGCAGTCATATCAGCAGCCCTTTGGCATCACTCGCACGAATACCCGTATACACTGGATGAGCTTAGAGCCTATGACGAAGACACCTTTCGAGCGGTCTACTTCGGTTGGACGTTACCCGACCAAAGCTCAAGTTCTAGACCGCCCGGTCGATACCCAGAGCTAGATGGTTTAGAAGTGTTAAGGGAATGGAACGACGAGAAGTCGTCGATCTATCCTTAGTCGTCGCCTTCAAACGAAGCGACTTTGCTACCGTAATATTGGGCGAGTGCAATCTCAGCTTTCTTCTGCCCGATTAGCCGAGTCAACTCTAGTTTTGTTGCTTCGTTAGTCGCGTTTTCTAATTGATCCTCGAGCTCTTTCAGCTCTTTTTCGAGTCTTGCTAAATCAGCTGTTAAATCGTTCTTGAGATCAGCCCAATCAGACATGATGAATACCTACACTTTGTTGAAGAAAAGGGAAGGGTGTTATTATTCTGATTGCGCCTTCATTTCTAGTAATCTAGAATTACAAGATCGACGCAAGCGGTACTGAAATATCCATGTCCAAAGATCAAGGCAAGCAACACGAACAACCTGTTGAAGCCATCCTCGCTAAGGCGATCAAAACGACCGCTCAAGAGCAGAAAGACCTACGGATACCCACAACCCCAGAGCAACTCGCACAAGCCGTCCTAAGACCCCGCAAGCGCAGCAAATAACCCAAGAGCGCCCTCGCCACCTTCGATCTTTACGTTCGTCGTATACCTCAGTGGCAGGGCGTTTTTTATAAAAATCCCCTTCGCCACTTTGGTATGTAATTCCCTAAAATAAAGATCAGCGATAAGAGTTGCTTCGGGGAGCGAGTCATGCGAACCGCAGCGAAGCGGTTTCTGCCGCGATCGACTGCCGGCAAACAACTTCGCAATCTGGCGTCGCTGTCTTTGTTAGCTCTTATTACGGTTCCGGGACACGTAATCAGTGCCCAGTCCCCCGACCACGCATTCACGCAAACGACGCTCACGCTCGAGTGGAGTGAATCCCCAGAGCAACGCGCCGCAGACCTCCACGAACTAAACACTGCCTTCGCGGCGGCAAAGGGATCACTCGGCGCGCGTTTCGCAAATTACTCGATCCGTAACGCCGGAAGTTCACGCTTTGAACTATATGACCAGGAAGGTCTATACATCACCAGTCAGGAGCGTCGCGACTACTCTCATCAGCTAGAGATTCGACTGAAATCGGGTATGACGATCGATTTCGAATCACTTCCGCAGAACAAGCAGATCACGCTTGTCATCGATGCGTACGCAAAGACTGATTCAGAGATCCGTCGCCTGGTACATGCGACTGAGGTCGATAGTGCGTTAGCGGCTCGGAACAGGCTCAACACCCCTTCGGCTTTAACGGTCTCAATCACCGTGACGGACGTTGAAGAGCCGCCCGTAGTGACGTCGTTATTCCATCCGTCTTCAAACCACCAGCGCGGTTTCTTACTACGACTGAACGCGAGGGACGGCGCATACCGAATTCGTGGCGACCGTATGTTTCGCGACCCGGAAAACCAGCCTCTCTTTTTCAAGCAGCATGCGGAAGATGTAGAAGTCCGTGAGTTCTTGGGGGCTTCGCCGAATTTCGGTACTCGCACGGTCAATATTGGGAGCACCGAGCACGATACGAACTACATTGTGGGTAATTCGCCACTTACCGATGGCTCGATCGTTCGCGTCAGGGTCGAAGACTCAACGATTGTCATTACGCCGGTTGCTGGCGAGAGCGACGGCATCCGCAAGGCAGAGATCTGGGTTCGTGGATGGGATCATCGCGGTCCGACAGCGGTCTTACCACGTTTAGATCCCGCAACCGCAGAATCCTTGGCCAAGATCACGGTGCTAGTCCAGACCGGTAACAATCAACTACCTCAATGGCCGGGTAACGCGACTGGCTTTAATATAAACGTCAGAGAAGGATTTTCGGGTCCTCTTGTTCCTCAATTCGGTGATTGGAATGCGACGGATCCCGATCATGACGCAATCACCTATGCGCTGATGGACACCACAACGCGTGATGCGTGTGCTGGTCCGCCAGCTCGATCAGGTATTAGTTTTGCGGGTGCTTGCATCCGCTTGGAATCGACCGTAAGTGTTGTTCTACATATTTACGGTGATCTCGACTACGAACTGGTTCGTAATAACCCTGTAGGACGATTTACGCTCCTTGCCATTGATGCGCGAGGTGCAGTTGCCGAGGCGATGTTCCACTTGCGTGTTCTGGATTTGGACGAACCGATTACCGGCGGTTTTAAAACCAGCGCGCTCAGCATTCACTTGCCGACGACGGCGGTGAAACGCTTGGATTTGAGTGAACTGTTTTTCGATCCGGAAGATACCCATGCGTTAACGTTTCGCGCGACGTCTGGCTCTTCAGCGATTATCTCGGTCAACGAGAGACCCGATCCGATACTCGAGATCAGAGCGCTACAGATCGGACGAACAACGGTTCATGCATGGGCAACGAGTACCACCGGCGAAACGCTGCATTCGTCTATGACCGTCCTGGTGAAGGACACGAATGAACCACCCGAATTCCCAGGCGGCGTCACGCAATACTCCCTAAATGTGGCTGAGACCGCGCCGGTCGGTACCAAACTCGCAACGACAATCTCGGCAACCGATCCAGATTTTGGCGACGTGCTGAACTTCAGTCTTGAGGAAAACGCCCATTTCAGGTTATCGTCTGAAGGATTGTCCGTCAACGAAATCCAGTTGGTCACCAAGGCACCGTTGGATTTCGAAACGCAAGCCAGGTATGTTCTCACCCTTACGGTCAGTGATGATGTGACGAGCGATGACGTCGAAGTACTCATCAATCTGTTAGATATCGACGAATCCGTCCAAGCGACAGATACCGTAATTGCACCGATCCACCTGAGCGTGAACGGAACGCATACATT
>JAPOVY010000049.1 GCA_026707905.1 Gammaproteobacteria bacterium
GCGCATGTCCCTAGACCGTCGAGGTCGGCGAAGTATTACGTACTCGCATGTACGCCGTCGACTACGCTGAGCTGGAGTTCGCGCGTGAGGCATACGCGATGCTCACCAATGATGCAAGTGCTTGTGTTGGCTGCAGTGGCGCACCTTGTGCCACCGCATGTACTTACGGGCTAAATATTGCCGAACTTTGCGATTCAGCGCACGAACTTCTAGCGTAGTGTCGGCACGGCATGCCAAATGATCTGCTCTATGAGTGTTTCAGCGGTATAGCGGGCGATATGCATCTTGGCGGAATGCTCGAATTGGGCGTACCGCTTGAACATCTTGACGTCGAGCTCACGAAACTCGGACTCGATGGCGAGTATCGAATTGAGGTCGAACGGCGGAAAAAAATGGGTATCGCCGGTACCCATGTTTCGGTCAACCTTGAGAATTCCGATACTACTGCACGTGGACTGACGGAAATACGGAACCTCATCGGCAAATCAGCACTTTCAGTCGACGTAAAGACACGTGCGATTAGCATGTTTGAGTTGCTCGCACACGCTGAAGCACAGGTGCACGCGATCGCGGTCGAAAAAGTCCACTTTCATGAAGTCGGTGCCATCGACGCAATCGTGGATATCGTTGGCGCTGCGATTTGTCTTGAGTACATATCGCCAACTCGTGTCTACTGCTCAAATGTTGAACTTGGATCCGGCATGGTGAAATGTGCACACGGTTTAATGCCTGTTCCTGCACCGGCGACCGCGCTCCTATTGGAGGGTTGTCCAACGACACGCGGTCATGTCGACGGCGAAGCGACGACACCAACTGGTGCAACGATCCTCGCACACGCCGTCGACCATTGGGGTGATCCAGGTATCTTCAAATCGTCAAAGACGGCATATGGCGTGGGTACGAAAGACTTCAGACGGCCTAATGTCGTACGCATGTCGATTGGTGAAGTCGATTCAAGACTAGAAACAGAAATGAACATCTGCATTGAATGCAACATTGACGATATGACGCCCGAGGCATACGAGCCATTGAGTGAACGACTCTTTTCATTGGGTGCGAAAGATGTGTATAGCACACCGATCGCGATGAAGAAGACCCGTCCCGGCACGAAACTCTCCGTTCTCGCAGCGCATTCATTGAAGCAAGAAATCATTGACTGCATATTACAGAACTCTACAACAATCGGCGTTAGGGCGTGGTCTGTCGAAAAGTCGATGCTCCCACGAAACCTCGAAACGGTCGTCACATCATTAGGCGAGGTGCGCGTCAAGATCGTCACGTTACCGGATGGTTCGAAGCGATGGAAAGCGGAACACGACGATGTGAGCGCAATTGCACAGCAGCGTAATCTGAGTTACTTGGCTGCTCGCGCGGAAATAGATCGCGCGATCGATTCGTACATGGACGATTCCGATGGCCATTGAGGGAATCCTTCAAGCATTCAAAGATGGTCAGCTTGATATGAATGAAGCTAAGTCGCAGATCTCTTCAAGCTACTTCGAGGAAATCGAAGGAACGACGATCGACCATTCGCGACAAACTCGCACTGGCCAAGCAGAAGTCATCTTTGCACAATCAAAGACGACGAGCCAAGTGGTATCGGCTTTTAAACGGATCGCTGATAACGGAAATAATGTGCTTGCGACACGGGTCCGTGAAGAAGCTGCTGAAGCATTGCAGCGTGAATTTCAAGATTTAAAGTTCTCAGAACCGGCTAGTTTAGCCTCGCTTGTACTAAACGAACCGGAACATTTGTCAACGCCAATTGGGGTCATCACTGCAGGTACGAGTGATTTAGGTGTCGCCGAAGAAGCGGCTCTCACGGCTGAGTTTTACGGCAGTCCGGTAATTCGAATAAACGACGTCGGCGTCGCTGGAATCCATCGACTATTCGCACGTCTTGACGAGATAAAGTCATGTCGAACGCTGGTTGTCGTCGCAGGTATGGAAGGAGCTTTACCGAGTGTGGTCGGTGGACTGGTCGCTAAACCGGTGATAGCAGTGCCAACCTCCATAGGCTACGGCGCTTCGTTTAATGGCTTAGCAGCATTACTTGGTATGCTTAATAGCTGCGCATCAGGCGTCAGCGTTGTCAATATCGACAACGGATTCGGGGCTGGATTTCAAGCGCATCGAATTAACCAACTATGAATACTGCAAACGTGCTCCCGTCCTCAATCGCCGAAAAACACGAGTCCATTCGCGCAAGCATCCGAGACATGGAACGAGTTATCGTTGCATTTTCGGGAGGCGTCGACAGTTCACTGGTTGCGCATATCGCCAACCAAGAACTCGGCGAAAACGCGCTAGCGGTTACCTCTGCGAGTTCAAGTCTTAAGAGAAGTGACCTTCAACTAACTAAGGATCTCGCGCAAAAATGGAAACTCCAACACGAAGTTATCGTCACGGACGAGTTGCAGAAAAGCGAGTACAGAGCAAATCCTGTCAATCGTTGTTTTCACTGTAAGACGTCCCTCTATACGAGTCTGGAGCAACTTGCACAGGAGCGTGGATACCGGATCGTCCTTAACGGTACGAACGTCGACGATCTCGGAGATCATCGTCCAGGACTCATCGCGGCGAAGAATTTCGACGTGCGTTCGCCGTTGTGTGAAGCTGGTATGACAAAAGCTGAAATTAGGCAACTAGCCGCACATCTTGGTATGGACAACGCCGATAAACCTCAAGCGGCTTGCCTATCGAGCCGTGTACCCTATGGGTCACACATTACTGAATCAATATTGAAGCAGATCGAGAACGCCGAATCTGTTCTGGAAGGATTCGGAATTCGCCAATACCGCGTTCGACATCACGATGATGTAGCAAGACTCGAAGTAGACAAATCAGAGATGCACATCGTGCTGGCAAATGCTGACGAAATTCAAGCTCAAATCAAAGCTTGTGGCTATCGGTTTGTTGCAATGGAGCTAGGTGGCTTTCGGAGCGGTTCATTGAATGATGGTTTGATTCACGTCGTCGAGGCGCACTGAAAGCGACGCATAGAGGTCACTGAACGGCCTCTCATACCTCTCTCTAAAATCGTCGCTCATTTGCAATAGAGACTTGCCTCTCGTCATGTTGAGCTCGCTAAGGCTGTTACTTGATCGCACTTAGCGAACGATTCAACAAGACGTTTCGTCCACAGGGAAAGGTCTTTCACGGCTGGTGGATTGTTTTATCCGCAGCTGGCATTCAATTTACGTCTGGGCTCTTCTGGATGCATTCGTACGGTGCGTACGTCGTGCTGTTGCAGGAAGAGTTCGCATGGAGCGCGGCAATCGTGTCGGGCGCGTTCGCGCTAACGCGCGTCGAGAGCGGTCTTCTCGGACCCATACAAGGATGGCTCACGGACCGTTTTGGTCCTAAATTGATTCTTGTTCTCGGTAATCTGCTATTCGGAATCAGCTTTATGCTCCTTGCTCTTGTCGATTCCGTGTGGAGTTTTTACGCTGTTTTTATTCTCATTGCAATCGGCGGGAGCTTAGGCGGCTTTGCGACGGCAATGGTGTCGATCGTTCACTGGTTTCGTCGGCACAGATCAAAGGCGGTCGCAGGATCTCAGCTAGGTTTTTCACTGGGTGGACTAGCCGTACCCATTCTCACTCTCGTTTTACAGTGGGTTGGATGGCGTTGGACCGCGGTGTTGTCAGGACTGTTCATTCTTGTCGTCACGACACCTCTCTCACTGGTCATGCGTCATTCACCGCAGGAAATCGGCGAAGAGCCTGACGGAATTCCCGCACGAGAACCGGTTGCTTTGAATCAAGCGTTACCACCTCTGCGATTCACAACTCGACAAGCACTTTGGACACGATCCTTCTGGTTTTTGGCAATTGGTCACGGGGTAGCGTTGCTGACGGTATCAGCCGTCATGGTGCATCTACTACCACACCTTACACGCACCCTTGGGTTCTCTCTTACGTACGCCAGTACTTTTCTACCACTCATGTTCATATGCCAGGTAGTCGGACAGCTCATAGGCGGCTTACTCGGTGACAGATTCGATAAGCGTTTGTTGTGCACTGGTTGCTTGGTATCTCATGCTCTTTCAATGTTCTTCGTGGCATTCGCTGAGAGCGCGTTGATGGTTGTAGCGTTTGCGTTGCTCCACGGATTCGCTTGGGGCATTCGCGCTCCACTGCTCGTTTCCTTACGTGCGGATTACTTTGGTGCCCAGATTTTCGGTCGCGTCCTCGGCTTCACCTCGATGATCACCATGATTGGCATGACCATTGGACCTTTACTCGTCGGAATTCTGTATGACAGGTATGAGAACTACACTATCGGATTTACTTGGATCGGCGTGTTAGCCCTAATTGGCTCGGTTTTCTTTTTTTTAGCGAAACCACCAACGCCCGTCGATCGACCAACCGCATTGACAACACCACAGGCAAGTTAGAGATGAGGATTATTTCGTGGAACGTGAATGGACTTCGAGCGTGTGTTAAAAAGGGATTCCATGCATTTCTCGAGTCCTGCGACGCGGACGTACTTTGTCTTCAAGAAGTACGTGCCTTACCCGAGCAACTTGATCAACGCACTTTAAATCCCGTTGGTTGGTATACAAGCTTCTTTCCCGCGGAGCGAAAGGGGTATGCGGGAGTCGCGATTTTCTCTCGCGAAAAGCCAACTCGCGTCATAACTAACCTCCCAGAGGAGGAATTCAATGGGGAAGGGCGCTTCATCGTTGCCAAATTCGGGCGCTTGTCGATTGCTTCGATTTACTTCCCAAAGGGTTCCGGGAAGGATCGGGACAACAGCCGAGTAGCGTACAAATTAGCGTTCTATAAGAGTGCGAAAAGGCAACTGGACCGATTACGAGCCTCGGGTCCTACATTCGTTTTAGGCGATTTCAACACGGCTCACACGGAGATCGATCTTGCGCGACCGAAGACCAACACTAAAACGAGCGGCTTTTTACCGGAGGAACGTGCTGAATTCACACGCTGGGTGGAGAATGGTTGGATCGATGTCTTCCGCAAACAACACGTGAATGAGCCGGGCCACTACACATGGTGGCGACAATGGGGCGGCGCGAAGGAAAATAACGTCGGCTGGCGAATTGACTACGTACTGGCGTCAAAATCTGCAGCGAAGACTGTTACAGACTCCTTTATCTGGCCCCACATCGACGGTAGTGACCATTGCCCCGTCGGTGTCGATACAGCTATTCGATAGAGTATTTAGACGAAAAAAAAAGCGGCAAAACACAGTTTGCCGCTTTTGTACTTTCTTGTGAGCTTTAGGCTTTCACACCACGCGCACTTGAGCGAGCAGACGTACTTGCTCTAGTGCGAGTCACTCGTTTCGGAGAAGCCTTCATAGAGACACTAGCCGTAGTGCGAACGCCTCGCTTCGCAGTAGTCTTCGTACGCAATGTCGATTTCGACTTCGTAGAGGACGTGCGTCGTTCTACTTTCTTTGGCTTTTTCTGCCAACGTAGTGCAGGTCCAGTGAAGAACTGCTGCGCGCGCTCTTGGTCTCGCGCGAGTTCTTCGTCACGTTTCTTGGCTTCTTGATATCCCTTACGCGTACGAGGGAAATACTCTTGGCAAAGCTTACCGTCGACTGATCGCGCAACGCGATAACTCTGGTAGTTTCCTTGTTGGTGTTTGTAGACGCTCATGGGGCCTCCTTGTTGTTCTTGTCCATCCTTAGACAAACCATGAAGATTGTCAATGTTGACAAAGCACGATTCTGACAGTCCGCCGTTCAGCTTGTTACCGGCACGCACCGTGTAAACACAGTTGGATTCTAACAGATAAGACCAGAAATTCAAAGAATAGTTAGGAAGCTCAACTAACACGCTGAATCACAAAGCTATTTCCTCTCTTGTTATGATGATGTGATTAGGCGTTGAGCAATCGAGAAGCCGTGAGGCAATCTTGATTGTTAGCAGATAGGTGCTGGGTTTCTAACATAAAGCTTTGAATTACAAAGCTCAATCGGCTGTCGAGAGTTAGAGCTTGATAACAAACGGACGTAAAGGGATCAGTTTATTTTTATATCAATAAGTTATCACCAGCTCACATCTGCTGTGTAGCGTACTTGGGAATCAGTAGGTTTAGGTTGAATCGCTCCACGAGTACAGGTCAAAACTAACAATTGAGCAAACGCAATTTCAGCATACGCAACGTCAACGCTCGCTAATTCCGTCGTGAACGCGTAGTTCTTCACGCTTAGGGACGCGTGCGAGACCGCTAAAGCACTCAACAAAACGGAGACAAAAAATGTGGATTTGGCTCGAATTCATGTGTTACCAACGTGTCCGCGTGCTCCGATCCGAATAACAAGTGGTAGAATTTTTTCTCTTTCCTATGAATATTCACGATGACGCAACGCCGAACTTTTCTGAAGCAACTAGCGTTTGCAGGTATTGGTGGAACCGCCTTACTGAAAACGGGTCGATTGAGTGCGGCGATTGAAGCTGCTGAGGCAGCAGAAGCCGCGAAGTTCCCAAAGATGACGTATCGCGTCCTTGGCAAAACCGGTTACAACGCGAGTCGCCTTGTCTACGGGTGTGGTGCAGCCTTATCACGAAATCGTGCAGACCGTGTACTCAACCTAGCATTTGACCATGGCGTAAACGTTTTTGATGTGGGTACCAGTTCCTACTACAACGATGCACAAAGGAACTTAGCCGGCTTCGCAGGCGCTCACCGCGATGACATCTTCCTGATTACGAAGGATTTTGTCTCGGTAGGTGCAGAAGCGAATCCGAATCTTGAGGAATCGAAGGCAATTGCAGCCGATTGGGAATCGAAGCTCGATACGTGCCTTATCGACCTGAGTCAAGACCACGTTGACGCG
>JAPOVY010000009.1 GCA_026707905.1 Gammaproteobacteria bacterium
AGCAGCACCGTACTGTGGTAACAAGCCATGTGCTTCAACCCACGCATGTCAGAGTAGGAAATGGCCCATTTCGAACCCTCGCCGTCCCTTTAGATCACTTCTATACGATCATGACCTAATAAAAGAAGAGAAATCTGAGCACAGGTCAAAACACATCAGTTAAGTCAGTAATCCCCTATCGAACCAGCACTTCAGTACAAATTCAATTTGACGAATCAAAGACTTTTAAACTCCGTCTCGTCTGGCCTCACTTCTGCGACTGGGTCACAACCTCTTAGGTGGCTCTTGCTAACTAACGTGTTCTGGCACTCGACCACTTGCGTGAGTAATCACGTAAGCCACTTTATGAATCTTTACCTTGAAAGTCGCGCACCGCTAGTAGCTGATGTAGTCCCCTCCAATGAGCGGTGCTCTTGCCTATGGCATTTGGTTTGTAGCCAAGTTCCTTGTTCATTTCGTTTGTGGCTCGAAGCAAGTCGACGGAATACTTGCGCCACGCATTGAGAACCTCAGCAAAGCCGTCACGCCAGTAGGCTAATTTTGTATCAGGATGTGTTCGGACAAACCACCGAAAAGCTCCGAGAATTGGATAGAGCGCGCCATTAACCATACGAAATTCCGCACTTTCGCCCGTAAATATAAAGTCCCATCTGCCATTTTTTTTCTTCTCGCTAATTGACAAGCCACCCGCTTTCGTACCACCACTTTGGTCATTCCATATCGAGTAGTAGTCGCAGCGGATCGTATCGTGAAGTTGAAGAATCTCCTTGAAAATTGGCCGCATGTTCTCATACAGTTCAGGTTCATCTTCGAAACGTGCTAATTCTTGGGCTTTCCGTGCGTACGCTGAGGTTGGATGCGTATCGCCGTCATTGGGGTAGTGACAAATGTTGAAGAGAGAAAGAAGCGCGATTAAGTCTCGTGCGTCGAACTGACCGGGGTCATTTTCTGACCACGCTATTTGGTCAATATAAGGTTCTGTCGCCAGTTCGTGTTTCATCCAGTCAAACTCGCCTTTTAGATTTCCAAGGCTCATCGGAGCGACTTGGACCGTGGTATTTCTTCCACCCGATATATCGGGTATCCAAGTGTTGTCTACGCCGGTCAGCACTTCGACATTGACAAACTGGGTAGGCGGAGGTTCTTGGGCGTCTAGCGACTCAGTGATTATTTTGTAAGTGTGGCCGCCATCGATAATACCTTGCCCCTCAAGTATCTCAACTCGGAAAAGATCATCTTCCTTTTTGGACTTCTGTACCTTCTCAGCGATTATGGTGATTCCGTTGTTCTTCAGGTGAAACGTACTTGGTTCACACTCTAAATCGAATAGAGAATCCCGGATTTTCTGCGCTACACGGGTACGTGTGTTTTGCGACCGAGCATTTGCATCAGTAGGGAGACCACGAGGGATGTTCTCGATTGGGACTACGAACAAGTGGCGCTTTAGACCCCTGTGCTCAAAGATTGGGTCCGGTATAGTACGAGCGAACCGCACATCAAGAATGAAGTATTGCATAGTAATTTTCCTTGTAATGTGACTACGGTCACTTACCACGGCGAAGCGACTGCTTCCCGTAGAGGGATTATAAGGGTCTTTTTTGATCGACTGAAGGCTCGTGGTAAATTCCGGCTAACAGGTCGATGGGCTAGGGAATGGATCACTATTGTCTAGGTACGCGCTTCTACTTCTGTAATTTAAGACCAGCAGAAAACGTTCCGTAAATTCAAGTTCGAGATTGCGGAAACTATAGTGAGAAGTGGCTTGACGATGGTCAGGGTTTCACTCAAACGGTTGCGTTTTCGAATGGGTAGACCGTCAAGATGCAGAGGTTAGAAAGGAAGAGTACCTGTGACTGAACCATGAGAGAACTGCCCTCAAGCGTTCTGACGGTAATGCGTTCTAGCATGAGGTACCGGATCTGTCCGCAAACGAGTAGCCATCGACGGTGTAAGTCCGCGCTGAAATAGGGATTAGCAACGGTATATTGGAGCGTTGGCACACTTAGTCATCGGTAGCTGTGTAGGTTTCTAATGTACGTACGTGAGGTGGTCTGGTACAGTAAGTCCAACGCCTCGAGATCGAGAACGATGTACAAAACTCTCGCGACTTCGACTCAGATCAGTCGAATAGCTCCAGCGATCTCGGCACTCGACGGGATTTATCTGGTGGCGCACGTGTGCACTCGTCCCGATGTGCCGCTTATCAATATCAACGGTATTGCAGTGCAAGATCTCGTCAGTCAGTCGACAATACGTTAAAGTGAATACGATCAGGCTCACGGGTGTATCAAAAATCCGAGCGGTGGAAAGTATGCTAATTCCCTGCACCACCAAGGACTCTATAACGGCTCGGTGGTCGCAAGGCAAGAAAGACCAGTATCACGCCGCCATGTTGGTCACTTCCACGATCGAAGGCACAGTCGCGGTTCAACTCGATGGGGAACGGTTGGTCGTACATTTGGTTCACGTTCCCCCAAATTCAATTCCAAGATAAATAAAAATGTCTTGGGTGCAACGCGTTTAACTGTCCCTAAAACAGGAGCAGTGCTTGGCGCAGTTCAATACACCATAGTTTTATTTGTTTCGTTAGTTAGGTAACCCCTAAGGGGGAGAACAAAACGGGTAGCTATCCGGTTTGGCTATGGTGCGCGTAGGTGTCCCAACTAATCAGATACTCGTTCGCCTCGTTTCCCCAGCCTACCCACCCTTCTCGCGTATCGCGCGCAAATAGTTCGATATATGGACCGGCACTACAGGATTCGATTACATCGTATAGCTCATCAGGTTTTCGGCTATGTTCTCGTTTCTGTGAGCTGATTAGGTTTACCTGCCTTCTACCTGGGGAGAGAGTTCTCGCGTTTTTACCTCGCACACCGAATAGTACTAACTCCGTTACATTCCTAAAGTAAAACCCAACCCCTCGACCATCTGAACCACCATCCTTTCGGATTTTGTGCCAAACGATATTTGTCTTGTATTCGAAACCCCATGCGTTGAGTACAGCTATGCCATCTGGAACCATCGCGTTAGGTACCCAAAGATAAAGATGTGCAGGATCTTCGGTGATCTTTGAGATTGGTAAATCCTTAATCGACTGCAAATCCATAGTTGCGTATCGACTTAGACGCGAATGTTCGGGTGCTACCTTTCCGGTACGATTCGTGAATCGCCAAGGTGGATCCGCCAATACTGTATGGAATTTCAGTTCATTCGCAGTCCTGCTTAGATCTTTTGCGGCATCTACTACTATTGTCAATGTTGCGTATTTTCCGATTTGTTAGCGAATACGTCGGCAAGTTTAATAGCTTGAGCTCGGAGTATTAGAAATGGTCTATCCGCCCGGAAGCTTCTCAAAGAATTTCGGATGGCGCGGTAGTGGTCTAAAGAAACTTCACAGGACTATACGTAAGGGGTTTCACAACGCCCTTGTACCCGTGCTCCGAGCTTCGTTTAGGTCCGACGTCGAACTCGCCGGTGGATTAGATCTAATTCCAGTCAATTTTTTCCTTCACAATCGAGAAGGCTATCTCTCGGTTGATGAGCTAGTTTTTCAGGCAATCCGGTATAGGCACTCAAGAGCATTTGATAGACTGGCACTTTTCGCGTTTCACTTGAACCGAGCAGGCACGGGAGTTGATCAGGATAGCCGGGAAATCATTTCTCGACCAGCGATGTGGGCGAACGAGTTTGTTCGAGAGCGCCTTTGGTCATCAGGATCTTGGTCGAAAAGCGCATTACACAATGCAGCTCTTGATGAGTTTCTGAGTAGTCGATTAGAGGCTTCTCAAAACGTTCGTCTAAAGTGTCGGAGTAATTTCCGTCACTTATTCGAGCTCTGTGGATTCGTGCCGCTAAGCACTGACATCATTAACCCTGGCTTAGAACAGTGGTTAGCGTCTGCTTTATTTCTTGTTTGGGATCGACACCTTCTCGATGGTGGAGTCACTGACAGAGAGAGCTTAATCGAAGTGATTAAATCGGAGGAGATTCACAAGCTGCTGGGAGTGACCGAGGATTTCATCTCTTCACATACGAGGACTTTTGCTGACCTATATATACACACTGGATGCTTGAAGCGTTTATCCGAACCGACTGGTACAACACTAGCTAAAGGTATCCAAATCGAACAGAATTCAAATGAGGACATCGTAGATGTTGGACTTGATTGGGTTGAGCGGGAAAAGATAGATGGACCAGTTGAAAGACGAATCGTGGAGAGGAACATACAACAACGTGACCGACGGAAGGCTGCTAGTCTTAAACAACGGTACCGTAATAAATGTCAGTTTTGTGGCACGCGCCTTCACGTTGGAGATGCCCATTACTATTCGGAAGCGGCGCACATCTTAGGGATCGGAATGCCGCACAATGGACCCGATTCAATTAGCAATATGTTAGTACTTTGCCCAAATCACCATATTCAGTTCGACCGTGGAATCCTAAGATTGGTGAAGAAAGGTGACCAATACCAAATTGAATCGAAGTCCTCAGGAGATCCTCTTCACGGTAAAGTAATCACGCTAGTTCATGAATTAGAAGTTGAATACGTAACGCGCCATTTCGATTGGTTTAGATGAACCGGAGACAGACGACCTCGCTTCCGAGAACCGAATCAATCGTTCGATCATATCGAAAGGGGATTATTGACCAAATTACAAAACGTTGACATGCGACACGAATTGTCGTATGAATTAGGACCATTTCGCGTAAGCACCGATCTCAGACGACCACCAATGGTTCATTTACGCGACGCGAGACGCCCTTGAGAAGGCATGACACTTTCACAGTTTCTGGTTGAGTTCGCGCCCGACGAAACCACCACGAAAACCTGGTTCGTCGCACGGCGGTGACCCCATGGTGTACGCTGTGAACATTGCGACACGGCGCATATCGTGGAACGTTTGAATCGTCGGCCTCAGCCGTATTGGTGCCATGACTGCCGACTCTACTTTTCCGTGAAAACACACTCAGTGATGCATCACTCACTACTGAGCTGCCGGGTCTGGGTCGCCGCGGTCTATCTGGTGCTCAGCAGTTTGAAAGGGGTCGCAAGCACGAAGCTGGTGCGCAACCTTGGGATCAGTCAGAAATCCGCCGGGCACCTTGGTCATCGCATCCGTGCCTCGTTTGCCAGCGGCCAAGACCACAATATCCTCGGCCGCATTGAAGTCGACGAGACCTATATTGGTGCTAAAGCGAAGAATATACATGCCTCTCGGCGCGATGGGAAGCGGGGCGTTGACGGTAAGTGGCGGGTCGTCGGCATCCTCGATCGTGCCACCGGCTTAGTCCGTGCGAAAGCCGTCGACGATACGAAAAAGGACGAACTGCAGGGTTATTTGGAAAAGAATGTCTACGCCGATGCGACGGTGTACTCGAACCAAGCGCGTAGCTACGACGACCTGCCGCAACCGCATGAAGTCGTGCAGCATGGAACCGGTGAATATGTGCGTGGTTCTATCCATACCAATGGCATCGAGTCTTACTGGTCAATGTTGAAACGGGGATATGTCGGGGTCTACCACCGGTTCTCCGCGAAACATCTTGATCGCTACCTCAAGGAGTATGCGAGGCGTCGCAGTCTGCGTGAACTCGACACGATCGATCAGATGTCGGAACTGGTCATGCAATTTTGGGGCGTAAGACTAACTTTGACGAACCTCGTCGTAGGCAACGCCACGACTTAACCATTGCCGTGTCTGATTCGCTACACGGCGTACAACGCGAAAATTCAAGCCTCGACGACGCGACCCTAGCATAGCGTTGTTCGTTGTGCATCCAAAGTAACCCTGTACGCGGCCGAGCGACTCTCTGATACTAAGTGATCGTCGCTTCTCGAATCCTACGTAGTGTAGTTTTTCTAACTATCGTTGCTAGATTGCAGATTCATCCTATTGTGTAATTAGGTCTGTAATCCCCATTTTTATACCTACTTTCGACTTCAAGAGACGTCTCCGTATGCAACGAATCGACCTCCGATCGACTGAGATCGATGTCTTTCATTTGGGCGACGGCACGTAGAATCCGATTACTGCCTTCTCTGATCGGACGCCGTTTAATAGACCTTGCGGTGCAAACAGATAGGCGGATGCCAATCTGTGTAATCATGACGATTCCGTAGACGGAAGCTGCTACGAACTTTTTCGACAAGTAAATAGACGCTGATATGCACGCCGGCTAGGACGGATTCTTTTCGCGATAAGTCAGGACGGTTGTAGCGGCTACTTATTGAGCTCTCTCGATCACGGCCCGAACCGGGGCGAGTGACGTAGTTCGATCGCCTGCGAGTTCCCGTTCCGCGAACTGCTTCAACGCGACCTCGTGGTCAACCAGGATCTGCACCGTGTCGCGTTCCTCCGTCGGCGCATGGGTCAACAGTTCCTGAAAGCGTTCGATGGCAGGATCGAAAATGATCATCATCCGCTCCAATGCCTCGTGCCAAGAAAGCGCTCCATAAAGCTCCACTGACGACTCCAAGGACCGATATGCATCTGTCGAGGGTGGTTCGGGCGCATCGGCGACCAAAGAAGCTATCCGCTTGCCGGTCGCGTCCTCGAGTTCCGCGAGCACCCGCCACTTAGCCCGTGTGTCAGCATCGTCCGTCTTCGCCGCCAGCTGCTCAAAGAACGCCTTGCCCCAGAGCTCGCCTTGCCACGCTTGAAAAATACCGTCTCGGTAAGTGTCTGTCGCCATACGCGCTTTCTCGATTGACTTGTATTCCTGCTAGAACAACGCCTCAATCTTCTCCGACGGGCGTCCAACGATCGCTCGTTCGCCGCGTACAGCAATAGGTCTCTGCATCAGCCGCGGATGTTCAGCAAGTAGCTTCACAACGGCGTCTACGGTCGTGTAGCTCGCCGCATCGAGACCGAGATCCTTGAAATGCTTGTCCTTGCGGACAAGGTCTGCAGGTGCTACGTCTACCTTGTTGGCGATCTCCCGAAGCCCGTCCTCGTCCAGTGGGGTCTCTAAATAGGAAATGACATCGAACTCGACGTCTCGCTCGCGCAGGATGTCCAACGCGCCGCGCGATTTGCCTCATCCAGGATTGTGGTAGAGCTTGATGCGTTCCATGGATCTCTCCGTCATTGCGGTACTAAGCATACTAACCGCCTACTCCGCTCTTGCTCGATCATCCTTTATTGTCAAATTTCGTTCTTATCGCTGGTTTGCACACGGATGATCGGAATCGTTTGATCCATTCGTAACTCGAGCGCGTTCGACTGAAGTTACTAACAATGACAATACGCGTCAGGTAGCGGATAAAAAGAACTCGATCTGAATCATTGAAAGAAGCGGAACCGGAAACTGGGAGGAAGGTACGCCAATCAATGGCCTTCGTTACTTTAGATTCCTCAGTATTCTGCTAATAACGAGCTCTTCATATCACGCAAGTTACGGAAAATTCTGGAATGTATGTACAAACGCGCCAACGTCCGGGGAATAGAGTCAGTCGACTAAATTTTTCCCACCGTCAGACAGTCGCTGAGGTGGCGACCAATATCGGAACTGCGGTGTCCAGTTCTCCTCATTCAATCCAGCTAAGGCGAGAACATGCCAGAGTGAACAGTAAATATCGCCCGGTCCGAACACACAGTTGTTTTTCTTAAAAATCCTGCCATTTTTACGTTCGTACATTGACGCTCCCGGACAGTTCTCGTATTCGGTGGAAACGTTGTGTTCAGTCATGTAGTCGCTGTTTCGGTGCGACGCGAGCTTGAATCGCCAGCCGCGTGAGTTAGCAAATTTCCGTTGCGTTTCTGGATCGTCTCCCGATACCAAGACGACGCCCATCGCGTCCTCAAGATGGCCGATGAAGCCGTTCAGGCCGTCTGCCCACACTGTACAGTACCGACAGCCTTCTCCCATGTTGTGAATCACAAACAGTTTGTCCTTGTTACCAAAGAGATCACTTAACGTAACCTCACCATTCTCTGTCTCAAAAACGTGGTTTCTCACTTCCTCAGGTTCGGCTTCCGCCAAGAGCTCGTTGAGCTTACCTATCGATTCCGTTATCTCCTCATAGAGTGATTGGATTTCAGCGCGACTCATCTTTCATTCAACGTCCAAGTCTGTTCAATTCATTTTATGGGGGGCGAAATATGACGTATCGACGCCCGTTCAAACACAAACTACATTCTGATAGTGCGTTCAGCCCCACCAAGACAAAGCTCAAAAAAAGGGCTCGCACACACGAGCCCTTTCTTTTTGCAGCGAAGTGTTCTGATGGGAACACTCACTTAGATTAAATCAAGTGACTAGGTCACTCCATTTACATCATGCCACCCATGTCAGGCATTCCGCCTCCGCCAGGCATCGGCGGTGGGGTGTCTTCAGGTGCTTCAGCGACCATAGCTTCAGTCGTGATCATGAGACCGGCAACAGATGCTGCAGCCTGTAATGCGGTTCGAGTCACTTTCGCAGGATCCGGAATTCCTTGTGCGATCATGTCACCGTACTCGCTCGTTGCACCGTTGTAGCCGTGGTTGCCTTCGAGAGAACGTACCTTGTCCACGACAACAGCTGGTTCATCGCCAGCGTTCTCTGCGATCTGACGCAACGGATGGGTCATCGCACGAAGTGCAATAGAGATACCGACATTCTGGTCTTCGTTTTCACCTGTCAGACCTTCGATGTTCTGTAGCGCGCGAATTAGGGCAACGCCACCACCAGGCACAATCCCTTCCTCAACCGCTGCGCGAGTTGAATGCAGCGCGTCTTCCACGCGTGCTTTCTTCTCTTTCATCTCGATCTCGGTAGGCGCACCTACCTTGATCACGGCGACGCCACCGGCGAGTTTCGCCAAGCGCTCTTGAAGTTTTTCTCGGTCGTAGTCGCTTGTTGTGTCTTCAATTTCTTGACGGATTTGCTTAATCCGACCTTCAATCTCAGCTTTTTCACCTGCGCCATCAACGATCGTGGTGTTTTCCTTGCTGCTTGAGATTCGCTTCGCGGTACCCAAATCATCAAGCGTCGCACCTTCAAGCGTCAGACCGACTTCCTCGGAAATCACGGTCGCACCTGTGAGCGTAGCGATGTCTTGCAGCATTGCTTTTCGACGATCACCAAATCCAGGCGCTTTAGCAGCGGCGATTTTCACGATACCGCGCATGTTATTAACGACCAAAGTCGCGAGCGCTTCGCCTTCGATATCTTCAGCAATGACCATCAACGGCTTGCTTGCCTTCGCAACGTTCTCAAGGACTGGCAGTAGATCGCGAATATTCGAGATCTTCTTGTCGCAGAGAAGGATGTAAGGTTCTTCAAGATCAGCTGACATCGAGTCTTGGTTGTTAATGAAGTAAGGTGACAGGTAACCGCGATCGAACTGCATGCCTTCGACAACATCAAGTTCGTTCTCGAGGCCGCTGCCTTCTTCGACGGTGATCACACCCTCTTTTCCAACCTTTTCCATCGCTTCCGCGATGATCTGACCCACTGCTGGATCATTGTTCGCAGAAACCGTCCCTACTTGTGCTATCGACGTTGAGTCTTCGCAAGGCGTGGACATACCTTC
This sequence comes from Gammaproteobacteria bacterium, assembly GCA_026707905.1. Classification (GTDB taxonomy): domain Bacteria; phylum Pseudomonadota; class Gammaproteobacteria; order Pseudomonadales; family Azotimanducaceae; genus Bin55. The sequence goes on from JAPOVY010000009.1 coordinate 9,518, forward strand.
GAGTTCTCCTACCGCCGCCGCAACGGCTTTATCGATACCGCGTTTGAGATCCATAGGATTCATACCCGCCGCAACAGACTTGAGCCCTTCCATCAGGATGCTCTGTGCCAACACGGTTGCCGTTGTGGTACCGTCGCCAGCTTCGTCGGACGTTTGACTGGCGACTTCTTTCACCATCTGCGCGCCCATGTTTTCGAACTTATCCTTAAGTTCAATTTCCTTCGCGACTGATACACCGTCCTTAGTCACAGTCGGGGCGCCGAAAGACTTGTCGAGAATTACGTTCCGACCTTTCGGACCTAGCGTTACCTTTACGGCGTTTGCCAAGATGTTGACACCGTCGAGCAAACTCGAACGGGCATCATCAGAGAATTGGACTTCTTTTGCACTCATCGTTGTTTTTCCCTCAAACCGTAGTTATTCAATGACGCCGAAAATTTCGGATTCGGAGAGAATCAAATACTCTTCTTCTTGGATTTTGACGGTGCTTCCACCATACTGCCCAAAGATGACTTTGTCGCCGACCTTGACGTCAAGCGGCCGAATGTCACCACTATCCAGGATCTTTCCAGGTCCGACGGCCTGTACCGTGCCTTGCGACGGCTTTTCGTTTGCAGTATCCGGCAAAACAATGCCACCGGCGGATACGGCCTCGTCCTCGTCACGTGTCACGACGACACGATCATGAAGGGGTCGAATATTCATCGATATCCTCAATCGTTGATAAAGTTTGTGTTCCCTACTTAATACTTCGCAGCATCTAAGTGCGCGTATTTTAGCACTCTAATAATGAGACTGCTAATTTTTGGCAGTTAAATATCGCGATTGCTAACAATTGGTGATAGATTGGACGATGAAGTAGCAAACACGATCAAATGGATCATCGAATCCATCCCTCGCGGCACTGTAGCCACCTATGGTCAAATAGCTGAAATCGCTGGGATGCCACGCAGAGCACGTTTTGTCGCACGTATCCTCAGCACGTCGGACGACATTGATCGTCTACCTTGGCATCGGGTCATTCGTGCGGATGGCCGAATCGCGCCAAGACCGTCCGCTGATGAGCAAATCAAACGACTTCAAGCAGAATGCATCGAGGTCGTCGATGGGAGAGTGAATCTCTCGCGGTTCCAGTGGTCTGACCTATGACTATTTGTGGTTGTGAGACACCTAGCGTGTCGATGCTATGATGGTAGTGTACGTCCGCGTCTCGATTTAGATTTATGCCAAGTTTTGATGCTGTATCAGAGATCGACTGGCAGGAAGTCCGCAACGCGGTCGATCAATCAAAACGCGAGCTTGGAACGCGCTTCGATTTTCGCCATGTTGACGCTGGGATCGAACTCGACAATAAGACGATCCAGATTCATGCAGAAGAAAAGTTTCAGCTCCAACAATTGCTAGAGATACTTAAAACCAAATTCGTGAATCGGAAGGTTGACATCAAGGTCCTCCATCCTGGAGTGATTACGCCATCGGGGAAAACAAAACGACAGGTGTTCACGTTGATTGAAGGAATTGATCGGGATACAACGAAGTTAATTAGTAAGTGTGTTAAAGATCTGAATAAGAAATTGCAGGTACAAATACAAGGTGATCAAGTCCGTATTTCAGGTAAGAAACGCGACGAATTACAGGAGACCATAGCCGCTCTTCGAGAATTGGATATACCTATGCCCCTGCAATTTAAGAACTATCGCAATTGACCCGGATAGGACAACGAGTCTCTTGACTGATACCTTTGTCGATAGGTCTCTAATCGACCGAATTTCAGTCTATCGCGATCCGCGCCTCTGGCGAATCTTCCTGCTCGGAACCATTAGCGGTTTTCCGTGGGTGTTTATCGGCGCAGAAATGACTGCATGGCTTGCAGATGTCGAGCTTTCGCGAAGTGCAATTGGCTTATTCGGCGCCGTATTCGTCGCTTACACCATTAATTTCCTATGGGCTCCGCTAATCGACCATTTACCGCTAGCTGGTTTCCGTCGCCTCGGTCACCGAAGGTCGTGGATCGTTCTATGCATGCTCCTACTGATCGTGCAAGCGCTAGTACTCGCCGCGACCGGACCTTCAGTTAGTTTGTTCTTAACCGCTGCGCTCTGCCTAGGTATCGCTGTGGTTTCTGCGACACAGGACCTTGCTATCGACGCGTATCGTGTCACAGTGATCGAAGAGCACGAAGAGCACATGATTGGGCACGCTGCGGCGATGGCGACGTGTGGTTGGTGGACAGGCGCAAGTTTGCCCGGTGCGTTCGCATTCATTTTGGCAGATCAATACGGCTGGAATGCAGTTTTCTTCGGACTTGCGGGAATCCTCGTTGTATTAATCCTTGGCGTTTTGTTCGGCGTAAGAGAACCGGCGCGCGTCGTTGAACCACGCACCGTGACCCCTGTCACGCGTATCCAATTCTTCGATCGGACGTACGTTGCTGCGGTTGCGGAGTTCTTTCAACGGAACGGCTTACGCCTAGCGCTCGGACTACTGGTTTTTATCTTCGTATTCAAACTAGGAGAAGCATTTCTCGGTCGCATGGTTGTCGTGTTTTACAAAGAAATCGGTTTCAGCAATGCTGACATTGGCGTTTACTCAAAAGGACTAGGATTGCTGATCACCATTACTTGTGCGATTGCGGCGGGCTTCTTCACAAGCTATTTCGGAACTGTGAAGGGTCTTATGCTCGCGGGAGTCGGCATGGCGGCAACCAATCTTCTGTTCGCATGGTTAGCAACAGTTGGACCCGATAAGTCCATTCTCATTTTCGCGCTCGTTGCGGATGGAATCACCAGTGCGATATCCACAGTCGCGTTCGTCGCGTTTATTACCTATTTCACGAGCCACCTACACGCCGCAACACAATACGGTGCGCTGGCATCGTTAGGGAACGCAGGTCGTACGCTTCTTGCTGCGTCTAGCGGAATTCTTGTCGATTGGTTAGGTGGGGACTGGATGACGTTCTTTATCCTGACCGCACTGATGGTATCACCAGCATTGGTGATCCTTTGGTGGATCGGTCGATCAGTCGCAGATAGTCAGAACGATAGCTAAGCGACGCGTGGTAACACCTCGTTGCTACTCGCACCGGTAGAAAGCGGTTCGGCATCCACTTCTTCAAACAAGCTTCGCTGAACCCAATGCTCGCCCGCGATGCTCTTTTCCATTGGTGCATCAAATGCACTTCGAACTTGAGCATTCTTGAGAATGTGCTGAGTCGTCACACCGAGTTTTGCCAGTTCACCCGCGAGGATCGTGTGACGGTGGCACCGATACGGATCACTTTCTACGCACATGATTGCGACGCGATGCTCACCCGCTCTCTCAAGTAGCTGTGTGATACCGTCGTTGAACGCATCGCAAGCAATCTGACGACGATACTCAGAAAGACTTTCGCAGCTGTTGCGCATGCGCAAGTTGTGTGAGCCGAGCTGATTACCGAGGTATTCGTAGTTGAAACCGGATTGCTGAAGTTTCCGTTGAATCACTTCGTAATTGAAGTGTGGCACGTGGCGGCTAAACGGAATCGATCGAACATCTACCACCTGTTCAATTGAACACTTCCTAAGCAGAGATGTGAATGAACGATAACTCATATTTGAGTGACCAATCGAAAACACTTCCTTGTTTCGCCCGTTCATGTTAAATCCCTCCCAATACCTGTAAGTTTATACACTTTTAGACAAGAAGACAACGAGGATGTTCTAGGCGCTACGATCGTTACAGGGTACGTAGCAGTGTTTTAAAGCCGCGCGAGAGTCGCACACGACGCTCGCGTGCGCTGAAGACTTCTCCGGTTTGTGGTCTATACCCTAGTGCGTTTCCAAGTCGAAGCGTGCCATTGCTTTTGAGCTCATATTCCAGATCGCATGCGTCGAGTAATCGTCGCGCATCTGTCATGGTGTGTTTTGCCATCTGCTGCATACGATCAGACGGATCAAGAGCAACCCGCGTCTCGTCATTGAATGCACGTACGTATTTCGGTGAGCACCGTATTGACTGCGCGTGGATGAGTAACGGATCTTGCGAATGCTGAAGTGTCGCCGCGAACTTCGCTTCAAAGACACACTCTCCTGATTCGTGAAGTTCCCAAGCGTTGTCGAAGCGCCGTGTGTGAAAGGCATAACCGGCAAGTTCAATAGGATCACGTATCTGGACGTCCGAGTCTTCAAATGTCTCAACAACGCAACCGCTAACGTCTAAAACCCTTCCTGTCAATGTACCTGGCCAAACAACGCGACGCTGCCGGAAAACCCAGTATCCCGTAATCTTGCGGTACATGTCATCCCGCCAGTCTTCAATGTCGTACAACACACCATCGACGAGAGGGACGTAACGTGACCCATCGACCTCCAGCATGACCCGGTGATTTGCTCCCAACATTGCGTGCACTTTCCGCAAGGAAAGCGCCGATGTCGGTTGAGGCGCTTTGACGTAACCTGCGTACTCTAAAAATTTGGTCATCCAAGCACGAGGAACGCCCGTTTTCTGAATCGTTGCCGAAGGGATCTCCAATTCGATGAAGCGCTGGGCTTCTTCGTAATTAACGTCAAGATCAAGCACGACCGCACGAATCCCACTATCGAGTTCTAGGTCGATGCGGCTCGTACGTGCAGCAGCGCTTCGTTTGCCATCAGCGAAGCAGAAATCTGGCAACCCAGCTTCCTCTCGAATCCGTCGGTTTCTACGCATTTCAGTTCTCAAGTGACACGTTACGATCGGAACGATAGTGTGACTAGCGACACGTTGTGTCGCATGCCAAAATAAGTGTAGGCACGTAGTACAGTTACTGAGTGGAGATTTGGAACTGGATGACATGACAGATGACCGACCTCGTATCGATCGCGTAACGACGACGGGTGGCGACCGCGGCGAAACTAGCCTCGCTGACGGCAAGCGACATGACAAGGGCAGTCCACGGTTAGAGCTTGTTGGGTCGTTGGATGAGCTCAACTGTGAACTAGGGATGGCCGCACTCACGCTCGAAGGATCGTTACTCGACCAAATCCGATTGATTCAAGCACGAGTTTTCGATATCGGTGCCGCAGTGGCGACTGGTAAACCACAACCATTCTGGTCTCGTGAAACCGAACGGCTCGCGGAAGCGACCGACACGATTAATTCGAAGCTCGAACCTTTGGCTGAGTTCGTATTACCTGGTGGGAACGAAGCAAACGCGCGTCTTCACGTCGCTCGTTCGAAGACCCGTCAATGCGAGCGGGTGTTCTGGCGGCTCAATGACGACGTGTTGGTCGAAGCGTCGATCGGCGCATTTCTGAATCGACTTTCCGATTTCTTGTTTGTCGCCTCACGAAGCGTTTGTGACGACGAGGTCCTTTGGCAACCGCTCAAGGGCTAGTTAGTGCGACTAGGTTGAACTCAGGTTGTCGCGAACCTCATATTCGATAAAGCCGAGTTGACGCATCTCTCGTGCGAGACGATTGAGATCCTGCCACTCACGACGGTTCTTTCTAACACTTACCAACGAGTGCATCGCGCCGTCAATTGGGATCGCCACCGCCCACGCTAACGGTTTCGCTTCCATATCGGCTAGGTTACCGCCTTTCACGGATCGATGCACGCGATAGACGAGCGGTTTCCCGATCGCGTGTCGATTGGCATCGATCTCCGTCGTCAGAATCGTTTTCGGTTCCATCACACCTCTCTCCACGCATCAACACCATTACTAATGATGTAGTTTATTACAATATCCCAACGACATCATTAATAAAAATGTTACTTTCGTACGTCACAATTAAGCAAAATGTATCATAGCGACTATCACCCATCGCGGCAGGAGCTCCCCACATGTTGAAGACCTTAATAGCCGGTCTGTTCACTACGATTTTGGTCGTAGGAGTCGCGTACGACGCCGATGCTCGCCGTTTCGGCGGATCCTTTAAGTTCAGTAGTGCGAGAAGCTACAAAGCGCCTGCGTTCAAGAGCTTCTCTCGCAAAACGACGCCGCGACCAAGAGCAACCACGAGCCGTCCAACGTCACAGGTCGCGACATCTCGCCCTCGATCGGGTGGCTTCGGCGGGGCAACCCGTGCAAGTTCGACAACCGGTGCAGCAAGTCGGGCGTCAGCAACGTCGCGATTCGCCAGAGCACCGACTAACAACTTCCGCAGTACACGTCAACAAAACGCGTACCGAAACTACCAATCGCAGCACCAAAGTAAGTTTCAAGGTACAACGCGCACCACCGGGAGCAGCGCATCTTCTTCGCCACTTTATCAACGTGCGTCGCAAAACTCCGGTCGGACCCGGAACGACTATTGGCAACGTCGAGACGGTTTCTACGGTGGATGGGACACGCCAAACTACGTCTACATGGGCGCACCACGTTACGGTATGTTCGATGGTCTGTTCTTGGGTTACATGCTCGGGCACGCGTTAACACCACGATATTCAGCGTTTGCCTATCACCATCAAGACGATCCGGGCATGAAACAATGGATGGAGGAGATGGAAAGCCAAGCGACCGAAAACGCAGAGATAAAAGCCCAGCTCGATGCACTCAAAGCGGAAATGGCGAAACTCGAGGGTACGCCGATCGATCCGAATTACCTACCAGTAGGCGTCGATCCCGACATGGTACTCGCGCCGGAAGTCGCACAGTCTCTCGCTCCGACTTTCAAGTTGTGTACCGCGCGGACGGAAGGTAACTACCACCGGTTCGGCGAACTCGTCAAACAACAGGTCGGTGACAATGTCCTGATCGAGCTCGTGAATACCAACGGTTCCATGCAGAACCTTGAATATATGCAAAACGGTAAATGCGACGGCGCTTTTGTGCAACGTAACGCATTCGGCGTCTATGCTGAACGCAATCCGTCGAGCGGCTACAACTTCGAACGTGTCGCAACCCCGGCAGTTGAGTTCGCACACATGATCTGCAATCGCAACAGTGAGATCGACGACGTTGGCGATCTGCCAGGTAATACGCTGTTGGTCGACGTCGTTGGCTCTGGAACAGAACTGACCTGGAGCGACTTCGTCTACATGGACGACAGCTATGCAAACGTCCAAACCGATCACGTCGGCGGGACATCCGCGCTAAACCGCGTCGCAAACGGTGAGTCCGATTGCATGCTCTTTGTTGCGTCACTTAATACGCAACTACTCCAACGCGCCAACACGCTGGGTGACAACGTAAAGCTAGTACCTGTAAACGACTGGGACTTTAATGACATGGAATACGGGCACGGCAAACTGTTTCAAGGTCATAAAGACCCGTCTGGCGAAGATGTCTACGTGTTTCTCGACATTCCAGATGATCAGTATCCGAGCATCCAGGACGGGCTTATCTTCTCTGAAGTCGAGACGCTGACAGTGCCGGTCGATATGGTCGCCAGTTTAGGTTGGCGAGACGAAAACGCCCAAGCATATGAATCGCTACTCGGCGCCGTTCTTGATGCGCAACCTGCGATCGACGATCTCACACGAGAGCATTAGGAATCACCGAGAACCGTCTAATCACGGATTGAGATTTCAGCGATGTCGATGAAACAGTATTTGCGTTTGAAGGTTCAATCGGCAAAAAACCGCTGGTCGGGCGATGGCAAGGACAAGGTTCGGATCGATGATGAACTGCCGTTGAACTTAAGAATTGGATCTCGAGTGCAGTTTGCTGAAGCGCCGTTCTTATTGGCTGGCGATGCGACCCATGTACCGTACCCGGGTACCGAGACCTTACTGGCTGCGTTCAGTGAAGTTGAACTCGCAGGCATGAAGACGTTTCGACTCTATTTAGACTCCCGTGACGATCCCGAGGAGAGCGCAATGTTGATGCTGTTGATGGACGACAAAGGCGAACACGTTGACGAACGCTATGTGTTTCATGAGCAGTATGAACTCCCACTCTATCACGTCGCAGTGACCGACGTTCCAGCGCATGAGGATGAGACTTCAGCCGTAGATTTCTGGCTCGCGAAGGATGAAGGGATTCTCGGGATGCCGCTGTTTCACACACCCGATGAATTGGTATACGAACGGCTTTGGGAACATGACCAAGACATCTGGTTGAAGCCTACTTCGCTGACCGAAACGATCATGCTCGATCCTTTCGGTGAAGGTACGACAGAAGTAGAACATCTCGGCACTATGTTGTTCGCGCGGGCATTTGACGGCTTAGGTGGCGTCGAAACGCAGGAATATCTACTGCCGACGGTCGAACGTGACAGCGACGGCTTTCGCGTTCGTATTTGGGTAGGTCTGCCACTCGCCGCTGCTGACATCGACCTACCCGATGCAATCTAACACTCTGTTTATATCGATCAATTTGCACACAAGGAGGATGCAATCGTGCTAGACAAACTCGCATTCTGGAAAAACTACGGCGAAGGTAAACTGGCCGACGCCGGTGATGCCATTCTTACGGGCATGGTTAAACTCGATCCGGAGGGGACCTCAAAGGCCGAGATCGCCGCGGAGCGAGAGAAATTCGAGAAATTTGCTCTCGAAGTCGAAGACTATCGTGTGACATACAACCGCGAAGCAGCAGAAGCAGAAGCAGCGCGCACCGCGTACAACAAAAAGATGGATCAGATTCGCGCACTTGAAGACGCCGCATCTGCGAATCCAGATAAGTCAGACAAACTCACCCTGGCGGCTGACAAACTCAAAGCGGAAGCGGCGGAGCTCTTGGCAAGTGCTCGGACCGAGATTGAAGAAGCCGAAGTGGCAAAACAAGATCTCGACGAAGTCGAAGCGATTCAGGAAGAGATGGCGGAAACCATCAAGATGCTTGAATCAAATCTCAAAAAGGCGCAAGCTGAGATGGAGCGTGCAAAGCGCGCAGAAAGTCGCGCGAATAAGCGCGCTCAGCACCAGGAGCGTCTAGCCGGTATTCGGAGCGGAAATACGAACCTTGGTGTTGCGTCACGCGTCATGCAAGAACAAGCAGAAAAATCTCGCCAGGCTGCGAATGCCGCGAACCGTCGAGCCGAGCTGCTAGGCGACGCACGCGAGAAGGAAGATCCAGCGTTTGAAGACGCTGACGTCGCAGCGGTACTCGCAGGTGTGGACGAAGCCGCAAAGCCACCGGCACCCGATTTACCCGACAAGCTCTAGCTCAAGTTCGGACTCACGATTAGATCATAGAAATGCAAATTTGTATGCAATGAAAAACGCACTTTGGTACACCGTTGGCGTGCTTGCGATTGGGGCATTGCTCTATTTCATTCTCGGTTGGCTTACCAGCCTATTGACGATCATCGCGCTCACCATCGCGATCGTCGTTGTGTTTATGTTTGTGCGTCGACGCCTGAGTAAATAACAACACGATTCATCGGTTACGTTGTTGATTGCACGAGTCGTACTCGCTATTGCTTTCACGATCGCCAGCTCGCACGCCATTACGGCGGAGACCATTCGTGTCGTTGCAAGCGAGCTACCCCCGTGTGTATTCGCAGGCGAGGAATTAAGCGGCTTTTCAGTCGAGCTTTGGGAAGCGCTAGCGGACGAACTTGAGTTCGACTATGAACTCAATCTTTTAACGTTCGACGAAAAACTCGACGCTATACGATCGAGGAGCGCCGATGTCGCAATTGGCTGCATTAGCGTATCCGCCGATCGCGAACGCGACATGGATTTCACGCATGCCATAACCACGAACGGATTCACGACAGCGAGCTTGATCGAAGCCAGTCTCATCCCAAATTTCAGCGACGAAAGTCTGAAAATGCTCTTATTGTTGTTGCTGTTTGTGATCTTCTTCGCGCACCTGATGTGGTGGTCTGAACATGGCCAAAGCTCGATCAGCGATCGGTACTTCCCTGGTGTCTTTCAGTCCATCTGGTTTAGTTTGGTCACAATGTCGACGGTAGGATATGGTGACATTGCGCCACAGCGATGGTTAGGTCGTATCAGCGCGGCTCTGTTAATCTTGACCGGAGTGACTGCCTTCGGTGTGATCTTCGGCCAGTTCGCAGCGGATGCACTCGGACAACGTGCCGCAAAACCGGTAGCGGCGACGAGTGACCTTCGAACCTATGTTGTTGGTACGAAAGCGCACACTGCAACGGCGGAATATCTAGGTGAGCTCGGCGTTGAAACTATCGAGTACGCAGACCTCGAATCTGCTGCCGACGCGATACGCACTGGAAGCGTGGATGTGATCATGCACGACACACTCGCCATCAATCACTTAGTTCAGCGTAGCGACGATCTGGTAATAACGGGTCCAACTTTTTCTCCTCACTACCTAGGGATAGCGTTGCAGGAATCCTCGCCGTTACGCGAATCACTTAACGCAGCGTTACTCAAAATACAAGCCGATGGACGATACCAGACCATTCACCACCGTTGGTTTTAGTTCCGTTGACGTCAATCGCTGATGCCGCCATCGGAGGCGCTACGATTCCAATCCCTTAACGAAGAAAAGCTACCGTTCAATCTAGTAAGTCCTACTTTCTGCCCATAAGACCTGATTCAAACACTTCAACGAGACATCCTGCCAGCGCGCTGTTGCCGTTGGCAATCAAAGCTGCAAAAATAAACCTCGATTGCATTAACACGATCTGCACCTGTAGCGTTTGAGTTCGATGTGGATACGCATTTCAGAATCGGCATTGGCACCATTGGAATTTCGAGTTAATTCATTATGAAACGGACCGCTGATTTAAACTCAGGTGCATTACCTCCGTTGCTCCTAGAACGTCGAGGCGAGCTCCTTGCACTCGCCGAGAGTCGAGGATTGCACAACGTCAGAGTGTTTGGGTCGATGGTTCGCGGCGACTACCACGACGGCAGTGACGTGGACCTTCTCGTTGACGCGCCACCCGGAACTTCCGCCTTAGCACTATGTGGGCTCTCCGTTCATGCCGAGCAGTTGCTTGCGAGACCAGTCGACGTTGTCACTGAGCACTGCCTCTATCCGTCGATACGCGTATGGGCTATTCGTGAAGCCATATCTTTGTGAGTCACAGTAAAAGAAATCTCTGGCTGATCGAAATCGTTCCGGTCAGTTAACTCTCATCTACTCACGCTAGTTTCTAAGAATCACGCTTTGTCAGGTCAGTCATTCAATCCAGGCAGCTTCTACGTTGAAGATGCTGTTGCGTCGCGCTTCTCCCACATCTCCCGCATCTGTTTTGCGGTGCCAACATGATCGCCTTTTACTGCCAGCATACCGCCATCAACCACGAGATCGATCCCTGTGACCCAACGACTTTCATCACTCCCTAAATAAACGCACGCATAGGCGATATCGATCGCTTCTCCACCGGGTCCTGTAAGCGGCATCAAACCGCCGCTCACGTTACGTACAAATCTTGTTAGGCGATTCTTCTTATGTTCAGGTGTGATCTGTTGACCGTGCGTATGACCTCCCCAAAAAATTGGTGTAGCGATTGCGCCAGGGCTCACCGCATTCACACGTATACCTAACGGTCCGAGCTGCATCGCTGCCGCTTTTGTGTAGTTAGACAACCCAGCTTTAGCTGCGGAATACAAGGGATCTGCCGCGACTTCAGCTTGGTGAGCACCTTTCGACGAATTGTTGATGATGGAACCCGAATGCTGTTTTCGCATGATCGGTGATACGAGCTTCGTCGCGACCATGCACGTACCTAGTAAGTACCACTGTGAGTACTTGAAACTCTCTTCATCCACATCTTCGATGTTGAATGCGTGGGGTTGACCTGGTATCGCAGAGGATCCGCCTGCGTTGTTGAACAACACGTCAATACGACCCCACTTCTCGAACGCCGTATTGATCACCGTCGCGATCTCTTCCTCATGCAGCACGTCCGCTCGTACAAAAAGGGCAGTGCCATCTGGCTGTCGTGCTTCGACCTCCTTCCCGAGCGCTTCGTTTCGTCCGCAAAACACGACCTTAGCGCCTTCTGCACAGTACGCGTCGACGGTCGCTTCACCGATCCCGCTGGTCGCTCCCGTGATAACCGCAATCTTTCCGTCTAGTCTGCCCATTTCAATCGTTCCTGTAAATCAATCGTCTTACTCAGCTCTGATTGAAGTTAGGGTCGCGTTTGGCCAGAAACGCGGATACTGCTTCAGCGTGATCGGGAAGACGCCGCGCAATCTGATCGCGGATCCCCTCACGTTCCATGACCGCTTCGAGATCGGCGTCCATCGGATTTCGACTAAGTAGCTCCTTGATCATCATGACAGCTTGCGTTGGGTTGTTGGCGATTTCCTGAGCTTTCGCCATCGCAACGTCCATTAATTCATCAGGTTCGGTGACGGCACTCACCAATCCAAGTCGCAACGCTTCATCGCTAGGCACCATCCTTCCCGTTAGGCACATATCCGTCGCAGGTCCGAGCCCGATTAGATTCGCGAGCAAACGCGTGGAGCCAAGTTCTGGCATCAATCCCATCTTGATGAACCGGATACTGAGATTCGCGGCTGTGGATGCGATACGGATGTCAAACGGCAGGATCATCGTCAGTCCGACACCGACCGCATAACCATTGATGGCCGCGACCGTTGGCTTCGAGTTGCGAATGAAGTGAGTGAAATTCGCGCCGCCGCGACGCAATGATTCACCTTGCCCAGACTTATTGGTTTCAACACGCTCTGCGAATACGTTCAAGTCAGCCCCCGCACAGAACGCTCTGCCTGCACCGGTTACTAGGATCGCTCCGACAGAATCGTCTTCGTTCCATTCACTAATTTGCGCCATCAGCTCTGAAGACATCGTGTCAGTCCACGCATTTAAGCGTTCCGGTCGGTTTAAGGTGATGAGACCGACCCGTCCGTCTCGGTCGGTAATGATTTGTTCTTGGGTCACGACGTAGGAATCCTTCTTATACCAATGCTGCGAAGCATAGAGGACCTCCTTTCGTCGATTTCAAGCGTCTCGATGAACTAGAGATACGGTGAATCGATTAGGTGCGGTGCTCGATACGGGACAGCTAGATGTTTAAAGAAAGCGCAAGTGGATGGGAACCTGCAAACCTCTGGTCCGATCCTAGCGAATAATCAAACGCAGTTCACGACGATTGCGAATTGCGATAGTCGATTCGCGAGGAAGTCCATTTCTATTCGGGTCAGGTTGTCCGGTGCTCGATTGAAATGTCTTGAAAACGGCATCCCAAAACCGATTTTCACGGGAATCTAAACGTAGCAATACATCAGATGCACCGTTGAGATGCCAATGCACTGGTCGACAACTCGTCAGTCGTTGCATTGGGCTGCGTCCGATACGTATATCAGGATCATGCGAGCTAGGTGCAATGTCTTACTAGAGTTCACGAACCGCTATCGCTCCGTACGCTTTTGAAAAGATCAGACAAAGTCCAATCGTTTGCTTGTTCTCCACACCGATTGAATTGCTGAATAACTACCTTAGGATACGAGGAGTGGATAGGTACATAAAAGTGGCATTTGCCTAATGGACATGACTCACCTGACTTTGCGTTAAATAGATATTGCGGATTGTCGGGTTCGCAAAAGGACTGCAGTAAACAGCACTTGTATATCGATCTTTAATCAACCAGGAGAACGCCATGGCCGAACCGGATGTACAAGGAACTGGATCGCCACCGGACCAACGTCGATGGCGCGGAATTGTCCAGATCGTTCTCATTCTTGCGGTGATCGCGGTAGCGATTTACTTTGCTCGCGCACCGAGTCGTGAATTCCTCGAAGTCGATCCTGCCACCGCGTCAACAAGAATCGATCCGCCCGCCTCTGTGGTGCACCCCACGGTAACAACGGCGTCACACAGCTCAGCTTTGACTGGAACGGTAACAACGCTTGGAAACGTGTCTGTCATTCCGGAAGTAAGCGGTGAAATCGTCTGGGTTGCTGAGAACTTTAGGACTGGCGGTGAATTCAAAGCCGGTGAACGGCTTGCACAAATCGATACAGAACTGTTCGACCTAGCCGTCCAGAGCGCAGAGTTCGGACTCGCCGCTGCCCTTGCGAATTTGAAGGAAAAGCAAGACGGCGAAGCCCGGGCTGAGCGATTTCGAGCACGCTACCCCGATGAGGAACTACATCCATGGCTCGCAAGAGACGGAGAGATTGAACACGCTGAAGCGCTCGTTGACGTTGCGCGCACCAATCTCAAACAAGCAAAAGTCTATCAAGGCGATACTCGTATCAGTGTACCGTTTGATGGCCATGTGATGACGACCGCGTTAACTGAGGGGCAGGTTGTAAATGCACTTTCCTCTGATCTGGGACAAGTCTTCGCCAAACATCAACTCGAGGTTCGCGCACGCATATCGACATTTGATCTCAACACAATCCAACCAGTCATCGGGCGACGCGCATCGGCGCGAGTGGATGGCATCGTTTACGAAACAGAGGTTGCTCGTGTTTCGAAAGTAGTAGATCTTGAAACCCGTATGGCTAGTCTGTTTCTCCACTTGATCGATCAGCCTAACCAGGCGATATTGCCCCCTCCGGGTGCGTTCGCAAACGTCGTGATCGAAGGCCCTCTTCGAGAAAACGTTTTTGTGCTGTCTGAGAGTACGATGCAAATCAATGGTACCGTGTGGTTGGTTGAAAACAGCGCTTTGACGACGTTTAAACCTGCGTCACTCGGATTTTCCGATGCCGGTTGGTTAGTCGCAGCGTTCGACACCAAGGACGGTGTTGTTGCGGGTAAGGTGCCGGGTGCCTATGAAGGAATGCGTGTAACAGCGGTCGACGCAAATCAGTGACAGTTTCACTACGTGACGGACTAGCTGATCGTATTCATGAAAACGTGAGTCCGATTCCAGTATGAGCGAACCCCACACTCTCGAAGGCAATGATTTGAACGGTCGAGGCAACATCGTTTCGTACTTCAGCCAGAACTACGTCGCCGCCAACGTTCTATTTCTACTCCTCGTCGTCGGCGGCTTTATCGCGACTGATTTCATTCGTCTGGAGACATTTCCGACCTACGATCCACGCACGATCCGTGTGAAAGTTCCGTATCCAGGCGCAATTCCGCTTGAAGTCGAAAAAGACATCGTAGAGCGTATCGAAGAAAGTCTCGTAGGTACGATCGGTGTTGAACGAACGATATCGAGTTCACAACACGCTCTCGCTATCGTCGATGTCGAAATCGAACCGCGAGCGAATGCAGTCGACACGCTTAACCATGTGCGAACGGCGATAGAACGTATTGAAGATTTTCCACCACTGTTTTCCGATCAACCTGAAATAACGCTTGTAGAAGTCAATCGAGTCGCAGTGACGCTCGCAATCAGCTCTCGCACGCTCGACGCCTATGCCTTGCGGAAAGCAGCCGAGACAATACGAGATCAGCTGCTCCTGTACCACACGATCGGCATAGGCGAGTTAGTCGGCACCAGAGATCAGGAGATTCAAATCGAAGTTAGCGAAGAGCGGCTTCGAGAGCATGGACTATCCATCACCGAGCTTGTGAAACTCGTCCGACATTCTTCCGTAAATGTCACGGGTGGGGATTTACGGACACAAGCTGGCGAGATCGTGATGAGTACGCTGGATAAACGTGATTTCGCCACGGAGTTCGCGGATATCGTCGTCGTCGCGCGACCCGATGGTTCGCTAATACGCCTTGGTGACATCGCAACGCTAAGAGATGGATTACTTGAACATAGTGCGTCATCGACGATTGATGACGTACCAACGGTGTTCTTACAGGTCAAGGTTTCCGGTGACTCATTCGCGCAGCGAGCTAGCGCGGACGTTCACGACTACCTTGCCTCGGCAACCCTACCAGAAGAAGTGGACGTTTCCGTTTGGCAAGACGAAACGTGGTCGGGTGAAGATCGTATTTATCTCATTTTGCGCAACGGCGTTCTCGGCATCAGCCTGGTATTCCTGACCTTGCTGCTTTTATTCGATCTGCGGATCGCCATTTGGGTCACTGCGGGTGTACCTGCCGTCTTTATGGGTGCGCTTGTTGTCTTCCCAGTGTTTGATATCTCTATCAACGTAATCACGCTCTTCGGTTTCTTTGTCCTGATCGGCTTGGTCGTGGATGACTCCATCGTTATTGGCGAGAGTGTCGCGGCTCAGCGGGAACAGGGGGTGACAGGTGCGGACGCAGCTATTCAAGGCACGCGCGCAGTCATCGGTCCAGTAGTCATTGGCGCGCTCACAACCATGGTCGCGTTCGGCGTACTACTACCACTTGATGGTTTGGTGGGGCAACTATTTGCCGCCATTCCTGTGATCACGATCACCGTCTTGCTGTTATCACTGTTTGAGGCATACATGGTCTTGCCTGGCCACTTGGCTCGACAACAAAAATGGAGTCTCTGGCCTCTGTCGGCTATTCAAGCCAAACTACAAGACTCGTTGCGAATCACGATTGACTCTCGCATCGTCCCCATCATTTCTTGGTCGGTTCGGAAACCACATTGGCCACCCGTCATCGTCGCGACCAGCGTGTTGTTCGCAGTTCTGCTGCTAGTCTTCAACGTCGTACCCTATGACCGAAGTCTGCGTATCGTCGACGAACAATCGCTACAGGTCGATTTAACGCTTTCGCCTGATGCACGACCCGACGATGTAAGACGCGCAGTTTCGCACATTGAGCGAGCTGCTCGCGACCTGAATGAAGTCGTTGGAGGAAGTGCGATTCACTCAGTTGCCACCATCGTTGGACACCATTTTCCAACCGAGGCATTTGAAGGCATCGAATCCAACCTTTACCATGGCAACCAAGCCAGCGTTCAATTGCGTCTATACCCGTCGTCGATGCGAGATATAACCGTCGACGAGCTTAGGCAACGTTGGCAGCATGCACTACGCGACGTCCAGGGTGTCGAGGTCATGCACTTTCCATCGCGTCAAACGTACGCATCTGGCGAACGCTGGTATGCCGTCTCGCATGCGAATGCGACCGTGCTATTCGACGCAACAAAACAGCTGCGGAACGAAATTTCAACGGTTCACGGCGTGATGGAAAGCCGAGACTCACTTGGAATTGGCAAACGACGTCTTGATGTTGATTTGTCCGAAGCGGGTCACGCTGCAGGATTGACACCCGCCGGAATCGCGACGCAGTTACGCAATGCTTTCTACGGAGCGGAAGTACAACGGATTCAACGTGGCCGCGAAGAGATTCTCGTAATGATTCGCTATCCGGAAGAACGGCGAACAAGGTACGCCGAGCTACTCGACGAGCGGATTAATCTACCCGGCACGCCAGGCCAGGCTCCGTTAGCAACAGTCGCGCGGCTTGAGGAGACGTACAGTATCGGTAATCGCATGCGTATCGATGGTCAACCAAGCGTTATTCTCGCCATCAAAATCGATCCACAACTCGCGACCGAATCTGCCGTCGCGACTGCGATTGAAAACGAGGTCTTGCCTACATTGATCCGCCAATACCCCGGGCTTGCGATCGAGCCTTCGGGTGTCACTCGCAACGTTGAACGAGCAGGCACCATTCTCTGGTATTCAATTCCTGTCGCGTTACTAATCATCTACTGCTTGATCGCATCGTACCTACACAGTTTCCTACAACCCCTACTAGCGTTGGCAGGAATTCCCATGGCTTTCGTAGGCGCGGTTATCGGTCATCTAATACTTGGGTACGAATTCAGCTACACCTCATTTTTTGGACTCATAGCGGTTTGCGGTGTGGTTGTCAATGACACCATTCTGCTTCTTGCACGTCACAATCGAATTCTGATCGATTCGAATGTACCGGTAATCGCCGCAATCTCCGCAGCATCGCGACAACGTGCCCGTGCGATCCTGCTCGCCAGTGCAAGCACCGTACTCGGCTTATTGCCCATGCTATTCACCAAGCACGAATCAATCGAGTTCCTGATCCCTCTCGTTGTCAGCATTACGTTTGGCTTGACGTTTGCGGGTATTGGTTTGCTGTTTTTTCTACCGGCGGTCACCATGCTTACTGAGCTAGCTCGGTCAGCGTGGAATCTGCCAGGCGTCGATACCGACCGGGCGTGACTGACCAAACAGACATTCAGTCCAATTCGCCGTTCGCGGCGATGGCTCGAAACCATATCGGCGTCACGCTCATAACCGCTTCGATCATTCTCATCGGGATCATTTCGGTATTGAACATTACGGTAGAACGTTATCCGCCATTCAACCTGCACACTATTTCTATCAATGTTCCATACCCAGATGCGACGCCACACGAGATTGAGGAGGACATCCTACGACAAATCGAGAAGAGTCTCGTTTCCATCGACGGCATCGATTTATTAACGTCTAATGCTTGGGACGAACGCGCGGAAGTACTGGTCGAGTTCAAGCAATTTACCGACATGATCGACAAGCTGGACGTGGTGCGTACGGCCATTGAGAGCATTGAGGACTTTCCGCCACCCGGCGCCGATGAGCCAGAAGTCGCGATCAAAACGATATTGCGCAATGTTCTAACGCTCGGCGTCTCTTCAAGTACGGTCAGCGAGCAGGAGCTAAGGAACTACGCCGACGAAGTGCGATCGAGCTTGCTACTCCTGCCCTCCGTGAGCATTGTGGATCTCGCAGGCGCACGGGATCGCGAAATTCAGGTCGACCTCGACGAAAACCAACTGCAAAGGTTCGGCTTGAGTGTGCAAGACGTGGCACGTCGCATCGCGAGCTTTTCAGTGAATGTCTCAGGCGGCGAAATTCGCAGTGCTTCAGGCGAAGTGGTTATCAGCGTCCTGGACCAACGAGTCGAAGCGGAACAATTCAACGATATCGTGATCATCAGTCGCCCGGACGGTTCACTCGTCCGGCTAGGCGACATCGCCACGTTGCACGACAGTTTCATCGACGATCCTCTAGTTAACTTCGTCAACGGCGAACCTGCAGTATTGATCGACGTCACGGCCCAGCCAACCGATGATCCCAGAGACGTCATCAAGGAGGTCGAAGCCTTCCTGGCGAACCACGATCCCCCCTCAGGAATCAATATCCAACACTGGCTAGATCGAGTTTATTCCGTTCACACGCAACTTGCAACGATCGCCAAGGGCGCCGTGTTAGGTGGCATTTTGGTGTTCATCACCTTGATTCTGCTATTTGACTTTCGCGTGAGCTTTTGGGTCACGATTGGGATCCCAACGACGCTGTTAGGCGCATGTGTCGTTATGTATTTACTCGGTCTGAGCATCAACGTGATGGTCATACTCGGTATCTCGGCTGTCATTGGGATTGTCGTGGATGACGCTATCGTCGTCGGTGAGAACATCGCTCGGTATCAAGAACAAGGTGAAGGGCGCTTGCCCGCGGCTATTCGCGGCGCGAGAGAGGTGATGGGACCTGTACTCATCGGCGTTGCCACTACCATGGTGGCATTTGCCGCCCTCATTCCGCTAGACGGCACACTCGGCCAGATGTTTAGCTCGCTAGGCGTCATGGTTGTAATCGTATTGGCACTTTCACTGTTCGATGCGTTCTTCTTATTACCCGGCCACTTATCAAGTTCATGGCCGAACGGGTACTGGCCATTAACAACCCTGCAGCAAAAAACAAGTAACGTCTTTCTGCGCTTCATCAATGAGCAATTCACGCGCTTCATTGAAGCGTCTGCACGGCATCCATGGCTGACGATAGGTGGGACATCGTTAGTTATCCTCTCCATCCCCGTCCTGTTTTCCGTTGGCGTGATCAAGTTCGAAGCAACTGGGACGCCCCTCGATGAACGGCAATTACAGGTTGACCTTACGATGGCTGTAGGTACGCCTTTTGTGGAAACCCAGGCGGCAACACGGCAAGTATTGCTTGCCGCATTCGCAGCTGACAAGGCGACGGGCGGCAATTCGATCGACGGCACCAATGTCACGATCGGTCAATATCGCGCCGTCGAAAGCATCGTGGGTCTAGATGTAGGGGACGCTTTGCAGCATCAATCCACCGTTCAACTTAGACTCAACCCCTCAGATATACGCAACATATCCGTCGAAGAGTTCAAACACGTATGGTTGGAAGAGATCGGCGTAGTTCGAGGTGCGTCGAGGCTCGAATTCACGTCCTCATACGAAGGTACAGCCGCCAATCTCTCGTTCTCCCTGATGCATCCCAATGAAGTCGATCTGCTTGCCGCCTCAACGGAACTGAAGGAGCGCTTGAACGCACATCCCTATGTCTACGAAATCGAAGATACGCTCGATCGAGGCAAGATTCGTAACGAAATCACACTGACTGAAGCGGAAAGTCCGCTCACCTCACACCCGCCATGCTAGCGTTGCAACTAAAGCACCGTTATTACGGGATCGAGGTAGATCAAATCGTGCGTGACCAGAAAGAAATTGAAGTCATGACGCGTTATCCGCTCGAACGAAAACAGAGTCAGCGAGATTTGGTGGACGAGTTGATTCTATTGCCCAATGGTGAATTTGTTGCGCTAGGAACGGTAGCGACGATTGAACAGACTCAGAACTTTGCTCAACGACAGCGCATCAATGGCTTACCAGCGGCGACGTTTGCTGCGTACTACAACCAAAAAATGACGACAACCGGCGAATTAAGTGAGGTCGTTATTGGCGAATGGTTTGCAGAACTCGCCACACAATATCCTGGATTGACGTATATACCGGCCGGTTCGTCACGAGAGAACGCAAAGTCGTTTGGGTCACTGTCGGTTACGTTTCCTATCGCACTTGTCATTATTTTCGTTCTCGTCACGGTGCAGTTACGTAGTTTTCTTCAACCTCTGCTCATATTGCTATGCATCCCTATCGCGGTAGCCGGTGCACTTTATTTACATGTGATACTTGGCTATCTTGCTTCGCTCAGCTCCTTTTTCGGCATCGCCGCGGTTTGCGGAGTCATCGTAAATGATGCATTGGTGCTACTCGATATGTTCAATCACCTTCGTCGTGAAGAACCGGAGATGTCCGTGCGTGACGCGATCGTTACGTCTGCGCGACTACGCGCCCGACCTGTCTTGATCACGTCACTTACGACAATCGTTGGGTTAACGCCATTGATCTACATGAAGGCGGAATCCATCCTGGTCTTTCTACCAATATTCGTCAGTCTGATCGGCGGGCTTGGTTTCGGGAGCGTCGGGTTGTTGTTCTTTCTACCAGCGACAGTCGTCGCCGCTGGTCAGGTCGAGACGTTTCTCCGACGACGCGCCCTAATCGCGGCGCAAGCATAGGTACCGGTTGGTCTGTTACGGGCAATCTCGATCAGGTAAGAACGATTTTCTTGTGGACCAACGCCGTTAATAAGTGGAAAACGTTTCGTGTGGAAAGTGCGTAACCGAAAACTGTAAGGTCTATGGCGTGTGGTTCAGTTAGGCGAGAACGCACCTTTTCACAGTAGCTAGAAATTCGATAAACGAGTACGGCGTTGATCGCGCTTAATCTCCAAGAATTGAATCTTTGTTCTTTCGCACTAGAGAATTAGCCGCCGAACATCTCCCAGCTTCTCGACCAAAGATTGCATGAACCGCCCACCTTCTGCACCGTTGATCGCTCGATGGTCGTACGAAAGTGAGAGTGGCAGAATCTTGCGAGGTTCGAATGCTGAACCATCCCAGACGGGCTTTGTTGCGAGCCTCGCCACGCCAAGAATCGCGACCTCTGGTGCATTGATAATCGGCGTGAATCCCGTTCCGCCGATCCTACCTAAACTCGAAACCGTGAAACTAGAACCGCTGATCTGATCGGGCGTGAGTTTCTTGCTCCTTGCCGCGGTGCTAAGCGCTTCGAGTTCAGTCGCAATGTCGCGCAGTCCTTTATCGAGCACGTCGCGTATTACCGGTACGACCAGACCGTCGGGGGTGTCGACCGCAACACCAACATGGATGTATTTCTTCAGTATGAGCGACTTCAACGTTGGACTTATCGACGCATTAAACCGCGGGTGCTCACGAAGCGTCGACGCACACGCTTTGAGAATGAAAGGTAATGCGGTTAATCGTTGTTCACCAAGCTGACCTTGCTCATTAAGCTCGACGCGGAATTCCTCTAGTTCGGTCACATCGGCTTCGTCATGCTGTGTGACGTGTACGACGTTTAACCAACTCCGCACTAAGTTTTCTGCACCGCGAGACTGCATCCGTGTGAGCGGAGTTTCCTCGGTCTCACCAAATCGAGTGAAGTCGGGATATTCGACTTCAGGTAAACCTGCCGAAGTTTCTGCGAGTGCTGGTTTGAGCATCGCCGTTTTGACGTGTAGCTTTACATCGTCTTTGACAATACGACCTCGCACACCTGACCCTTCAACCAATGCGAGATCAACACCGAGTTCACGGGCTAAGCGTCGAACCGCTGGGCCCGCGTAAACTGAAGATCCCCGGTCCTTCTCCGCGCCTTCTCGCGTTGATGGCTGATCGACTTCGACCCGCGTAGTTGGTTTGGGTTCAACCAACGTCTCCGCAACCGTTGATGTTTCAACGGTAGTTCGCTTAGTCGCGATTGAGCCGGACTGTCCAGCAGGAACGTTGATCACAGCGACGAGCGTATGGTCGGTTACTTTATCGCCAACTGCAACCTCTAAACTCTCAAGTACACCCGCGACCGTAGAGGGGATTTCCATCGTGGCCTTGTCGGATTCAAGTACGATGAGTGCTTGCTCCATGGACACCGTCTGCCCAACTTCAACAAGCACCTCGATCACCTCTACATCGTCAACATCGCCTAACTCGGGAAGTCGAATCTCAAACAGTTCATCGTGACCATCAGCGGTCGCAGCGTGAGGTATGGCTTCTGCTTCGTTTACGGATTCTTCGGTTTTCGCAGGTACCGGACCATCGTGCGGATCCACTATCGGGGACGAATGCCGTTCCTTTGTCGCTTTTTCTTCTGTTGCAGCTACCTCAAGTACCGCGACGAGGTCCCCAGTATCGATGATGTCACCGAGTTTGACTTCGATCGACTTCACCTTTCCCGCTCGAGGTGACGGAACTTCCATTGACGCTTTGTCGGATTCGATGACGAGCAGCGCGTCGTCGACCTCGACCTGCTGGCCGATCTTTACACAGACTTCGATGACTTCGACATCCTGCGCTTCGCCAACATCAGGAATGAGGACATTGAAGTCACTCATGCGTGACGAGGCTCAGGTTTTTCAGGATCGATACCCATGTCGTCGATCGCCCCCTTTACGTCCGCGTCAGAGAGCACTTGTGCGTCAGCGAGTTCCTTGAGCGCCGCGAGTGTGATGTATCGCTCATCGACTTCAAAATGGCTTCGCAATGCCATACGAGTATCACTACGCCCAAAGCCGTCGGTACCGAGCACACGATATGGCGCACTGAATGTGGAACGAATTGATTCCGCATGCAATTTCATGTAGTCGCTCGCGGCGATTACCGGAATCTCTCCGTTCAATCGCGTCGCAACGAATGATTCCCGTTGTGGTTGGTCCGGATGCAGCATGTTCCATCTCGCGACGTCAAGTCCTTCGCGTGCCAGTTCGCTAAAGCTGGTCACGCTCCAAACGCGACACGTCACGTCATAGGTGGACGAAAGACGTTCCGCCGCCTTGATGACTTCGCGCAAAATCGTCCCGCCACCGAGTAGATTAACGATGCGACCGGATTGACGTTCCTCGTCACCATGAGTCGACAGCAAGTACATTCCTTTGAGGATGTCGTCCTCAACACCATCAGGTAGTGACGGTTGCACGTAGTTTTCATTCATTAACGTGATGTAGAAAAACACGTGCTCGTCGTTCGCATACATGCGTTGTAAGCCGTTATGAACGATCACCGCCAGCTCGTATGCATAGCACGGGTCATACGACACGCAATTTGGTATCGTGGCGGACAGGACATGACTATGCCCATCGGCATGCTGTAGTCCTTCACCGTTGAGCGTTGTGCGCCCCGCGGTCGCACCTAGGAGAAACCCTCTCGCCTGCATGTCACCGGCAGCCCAGGCGAAATCGCCGACCCGTTGGAATCCAAACATGGAGTAGAAGATGTAGAACGGGATCAGTGTAAAACCATGCGTGCTATATGAAGTTGCCGCTGCAATCCACGCAGCAAAAGCTCCTGCTTCGTTGATACCTTCTTCTAAAACCTGACCATCCTTGGTCTCTCGATACGCGGCGAGTTCACCCGCGTCGACCGGTTCGTACAGCTGCCCTTCAGACGAATAGATACCAAGCTGGCGAAATAGACCCTCCATGCCAAATGTACGCGCCTCGTCTGGAATGATCGGCACGATCCGGTCTTTTATGTCCTTGTCACGCAGTAACGCACCCAAGATGCGTACAAACGCCATCGTTGTCGAGATCGCTCGATTTCGAGACCCTTCGAGTTGCGCCTTCATGATCAAAAGATCTGGTACCTCGAAGCGCGCTTTAACTTCGATCCGATGGGGGATCGGACCGCCTAGCTGCTCGCGTCGGTGTTTTAAGTACACCATTTCCGCATGGTCTTTAGGCGGCCGGTAGTAAGGAACGGATTCCACTTCAACGTCAGTGAGAGGAATATCAAACCGATCACGGAAGTGCTTCAATTCGTCGAACGTTAGTTTCTTAACCTGATGCGTGGTGTTTTCGGACTCTCCCGCATCGCCCATGCCGTAGCCTTTGACAGTCTTCGCCAAGATAACTGTCGGTTGACCCACATGGTGAACGGCAGCGTGATATGCAGCATAGACTTTTTGCGGATCATGTCCTCCCCGATTCAAGCGCATGATTTGATCGTCGCTAAGGTCTTTAACGAGTTCCAGTGATTCGGGATACTTCCCGAAGAACTCCGCACGCGTGTATCCACCACCTTTTGCTTTGTAGTTCTGGTATTCACCGTCGACTGTCTCATCCATTCGCTGTTGTAACAGACCTTTTGTGTCGTTCGCAAGCAGCGGATCCCAAAGACGTCCCCATACGACTTTAATGACGTTCCAACCAGCACCACGAAACGCGCCTTCAAGTTCTTGAATGATCTTGCCGTTGCCTCGCACGGGACCATCTAATCGCTGTAAATTGCAGTTGATGACGAAGATGAGATTGTCCAGTCGCTCCCGCCCCGCCAACGCCAACGCACCCATTGTTTCAGGTTCGTCACACTCGCCGTCCCCAAGGAACGCCCACACTTTCCGATCGCGCATTGGGATCAGACCGCGCGCGTCGAGATATTTCATGATGTGGGCTTGGTAGACCGCTTGCATGGGACCGAGACCCATCGATACCGTCGGGAATTGCCAATATTCCGGCATCAACTTCGGATGTGGATATGACGAGAGACCTTTGCCATCCGTCTCTTGGCGAAAACTGTCCAGATCCTCTTCGTTTAAACGGCCCTCTAAGTAGGAACGCGCATAGATTCCCGGTGCGCTATGTCCCTGGAAGTAAATGAGGTCCCCCGCTGTCTCGTCCTCAGGACCCCGAAAAAAGTGATTGAAGCCTACATCGTAGAGCGTCGCCGAGGATGCAAATGTTGATATGTGTCCACCTAAATCACCGTCTTTTCGATTAGCCCGCACTACCATTGCCAACGCATTCCAACGCATCATGCTTCGGATTCGACGTTCGATGTGAAGATCGCCTGGGATATTCGCCTCGAGATGAGCCGGGATCGTATTGCGGTAAGGTGTCGTGACCGGCAACGGCAGTTGAGAACCATTTCGGGTCAGCTGAGATGAAAGTTCGCGGAGTAGGTAAGTGGCGCGTTCCGAACCTTCGTGTTTTAGTACGTAATCAAGCGAATCGATCCATTCAGCGGTCTCTTCGGGATTGCTATCGTGATTCGCCCGATCGGCAGGCATCTCGTACGTAAATCAGGGTATCGAAACGATTATAGATTTGGATTCGCTCGGTCACCCGGCGTGTCTAAAGCACTTATTTTTGGTAGGACAAGCGGCGGAGACGCGCGAAATACTCACCATCGGAAGCAAAGATACGCTCGATATGAGACCAGTGACCGTCGTCCAGTTCGACTCCTAACCTGACCAATAATTCGAGGGATTTGCGTGCTCCCGTATGGATCGCGTAATGTAATGGTGTTAAAGGACCAAGCGCGTTTGGCTTTTCACGTTGTAGTTCGAAGTAATTTCGAACAAATTCATCATCTTCTATGATCACCGCTGACTCTATCGACTGGTGTGCACCAGCTCTTAAGAGAGCCTCGATGATCGTTATATCACACTCTTGCGACAATCGATGGAGACACGCAGTTGCCAACGGACTATCGCCGTCAGGCGTTTGTCGGTTTGGGTCCGCACCCGCTTCTAACAATAACTCTACGACATCCGCTTGATTGTTGTGACAAGCATGAAAAAGTGGTGCCACACCAGCGCTATCCGGTTCGTCCGCTTGAGTGGTTGGGTCACGTAACAGCGATTTCACACGTACAACATCGCCACGTCCAGAGGCGAACCAAAGCTCTTGATCCAATTCGCACAACGGAGCTAAAAAGTCCACCACGTCTAAAGCACGCTCCGATTTCCACGGTCCAGCATGAAGCGCGCGGACGATCGGTAGCTCGTCATCTGACGAGAGCGCTCGAGGATCGGCTCCGGCTTCGTACAACCACTTCGTCATCGCGAGATCCCCACGCTCAGCCGCAGCATGTAAAGGCGTAATGCCTTCTCCGTTCCGTGTGTTAACTAAATCAGCGTCTTGATCAACCAGTGCTTTGCCACGGTCTACCAATCCAAAATAAGCACACGTTGTCAAATCAGGTTGAAGTCCTTTCTCGATCAGTGTCTCGACAAGTGGTCTGTAACGACTTGTGCGTCCCGAACAGCCAAATTTCCCGATGGCTACAAGTGCTTCGTTCTCCGCACCATCAGGCGTCGGACCATTAAGTGGTTCGAATACACTGACCAGTTCATCGAGCTTCTCAGTGTCATCTGAGTGAAGCGCTTCGAGAACCTGGTCTCTAAAGTCTTCTGGATTCATGGCGAGTGGTTTAGTCGAAACTAGCTTACCGCTGGGAACAACCAGGCAGCTCCTCGTCGTCCACTAGAGTCACCGTACTTTGCCGGTACTACCTCAGTAGCGCCTTCTGAAGAAAAGGCGTACTTTTCGAGCAATGCCGGAAGTTTGTCGTAAATACGCGAGATATTCGAAAGTCCACCGCCAATCACGATGACATCGGGATCAACGATGTTCACGACAACCGCCAATGCGACTGCAAGTTGCTGGATATATTCATCGACCGTGCGAGAGGCTTGGTCGGTCTCGCCACGACCGATTGCAGGTGCAGTCATTCGCTCACCGTGAAGCTCCAAGTGCGTTGTCTCCAATCCTCGACCAGACAAAAATGTCTCGACACAGTTTGTCTCACCACAGTAGCAAGTCCTCGGTTTTTCGTTGGGATTTACGACTAAACCCGCGTCGGTTGGCACGCTTGGAAACCTATTGTGTCCCCACTCCCCTGCTAACAGATTCGGTCCGGCGATGACATCCTGATTTACTACGCATCCACCGCCAACCCCAGTACCAAGGATTACGCCAAACACACAGTGTGCTTCTGCAGCCGCGCCGTCGACCGCCTCCGAAAGTGCCATGCAGTTCGCGTCATTTGCGATTCGAATCGGTCGGTTCAGCAGACGTTGTAGGTCGTGAAGGAATGGCTTACCGTTCAGAACTGTGCTGTTACAGTTCTTCATCGTTCCGCTTTGCGGAACCCAAGCGCCGGGCGTGCCTAATCCGACTGGGCAGACGTTATCAACGATTTCGTCTAGTTTAACCGTCATCTCGTGAATCGTTTTAACTGTTCCGAAGTAGCTGTCAGGAGTCGACACGCGAACCGTCTCCACGATTTCACCTTTCGCGTCCATCAAGATTCCTTCAATCTTTGTCCCGCCTAAATCGATTCCAATACGATGCATAAGTGGTGCTAGTTTTCTCTATGTTCGCGATGCGTCACTCAATCGAAGTATGACCGCTCTGAACACCCGTTGCCAATCAAAACCACTACCTGGGTCGGTCTTACGCCCTCGCGCTATTTCACTATGTCCAACGACATTGCCAAAAGAAAGCGTTGAATATCGCCGAAGCAGTGCAACGAGCGTATCAACTAAGGCGTCGTATTGTGCGTCCTCGAACAAGCCTTCATCCGTTCCTTCAAGTTCAATCCCGATCGAAAAGTCGTTACAGTCCTTCCGACCTTGCCATTCCGACTCGCCAGCGTGCCATGCTCGCTTGTGAAACGGTACAAACTGAGTCACAGCGCCTGTTCTTTCGATGAGTAGGTGTGCCGATACGCGGTAATCTCTCAGTTCTGCCAATTCGGGATAACGGTCAAAATCGATAGCGTTCAAAAAGAGTTGCGCAGGTAATCCCGTGCCGAATTGACCTCTAGGTAACGAGATGCAATGGATCACCACCGTCGTAACATCTATGCCCACTGGCCTCGCGTCGCAGTTCGAACTCGGTCGAAGCGGCGCAGATTCAAAAAGATGACTCTCCGAAACATCCATGACGGTCATATATATCGACGAGTGAACTCGACGAGATTATTGAGTTAGGTCAAAGCCCAGAACAAAAGAAGCAATTATTTACGGGTATAAAGCTGCTTTCCGCGTCGTACTTACTTGGACAATCACGGCGTCATGATCGAAACGATTCAGCTAGAACGGCGATTTGGTTCGAACCAAGTCCTCAAATCTCTCGATTTGTTTGTAAAACCTGGTGAGATAGTTGGTCTGTTGGGTCCAAATGGTGCGGGTAAAACGACGACAGTACGCATTCTTACTGGATTACTTAGACCTTCCTCGGGAATTGCTCAGGTATCGGGCTTCAACGTCGTCGAACATCCAATTGAGGTCAAGCGACGAGTTGGCTACGTACCGGAAACCGGTGCTTTGTACGAGACACTAACGGCTAGAGAGTATTTGGATTTGGTCGCGAAGATTTACCGACTGGACAATGAAATCGCAGATTCACGGATCGAGAGTTTCCTACGGTTGTTCAATCTGATTGACGAAAGTGACGTGCGTACACAAGCGTTTTCAAAAGGCATGAAGCAGAAAATCGCGATATGTGCTGCATTACTCCCAAATCCAGAAGTCCTTCTACTTGACGAGCCTCTGGACGGCTTGGATGCAACTACGGCACTCATCGTTAAGGACCTTTTGAAGGAGCTTTCCCTACAAGGCAAGACGATACTGCTCTACTCTCATGTTTTGGAGGTAGTAGAGAAGATGTGTACGCGATTAGCAATCCTCTATAACGGCGGAATTGTTTCCAACGGAACTCCAGAGGAGATCATCAATGAGTCGCGTAGTAACTCATTGTCCGAGGCATTTTCAAGACTTACGGGATCACGGAATACGGCTCAAACCACGAAGAACATACTGAACGCACTCGAGTGAGAGAGTAGTGAGGAGTGAAAATCGGAACGGAGACGTAAACGCGATCGACTATGCTCAGTGGCGCATCCTACACAAAGCGATACTAAAGAGCCTATTCCGTTCGGAAGTTGGTTGGTACCCCACTACTGACGCTCGCGCCTCGCGATTCCGACCAAGGCCCCTCAGTCTCATTTTTACTCTGTTCATCTATCTGATGATCGGAAGTTTCTGCGCGATGCTCGTTTCAAAGGCGAACCCGCCAGTTGGTGAATTTCTGGCCATATCAGCTATCGCGTACATGTCGCTAACCACCTTCTTGAACGGGAGTGTGACTAGCTTCTTGTCGAAACAAACGTTAGACACCTTAGGGGTGTTCCCGATTACCTCTTCGACGTTCCTAGCATCACATTTTTCAAGCGATTCTGCTCGACTCGTTGTCTTGAGCATCCTGATGTCATGCCCAACTTTATTTGTAATCGACTCTGCAAATGGAGTTTTAAGCGGGTTCGGTTGGGTATTGAGCATCGTTCTATGTACGGTGTCGCTCTATTTCGCCGCGACTCTCGCTCTTGTGCTATTCCTGCGTATTGCCTCGTTATCAGCGTCTCGCTTTGTTTCGATAACACTTAACGTGGGAAGCTACATCTTGGTTATGTCAATGCTTGCGGTGTTCGCTGTGCAGGACTATACACTTGGTGACTTCGGCGACTCCTGGGATCTCAGAGACAACAGACTGCTGTTGGTGTTACCTCCGTACTGGTTTCTCTGCTTGTATCAATTGTTTGATGGGACAATCAATCAAACCATCCTAATCGGTTCTGCACTCGCAGTTTTTGGTTTCATTCCCGCGCCACTCTACTTATTTTCACGATTCAACACCCAATTTTTGGCAGACGCAAGCGAGGAGTTGGCAGCAAGATTGGCTCAGGAGGGAGTATCCAGACCTAAGTTGCCCATGATCGTGCGAGTGTTTGAATGGTGGCATGTCGATACTAGATCACTATGGCGAGTCGCGCACACTCATCTCAAGTATGACTCAAGCATTCGCAGTACGCTGCTTGGCTTCCTACCGGTTGTATTGCTCTTTTTCTTGGTTGTTCCCACGATTAATGGTTTTCTCAGCGATCCATTCGTCGACTCTGAGACTGATTGGGCAGTTCAGTATTTTCTCGGTACCGCGTTGTTTCTCTCAGGATTTGCAGTTATCGACGCATGCAGACAAAGTCAACAATATCGAGCTGCTTGGTTGCTGTTTATGTCGCCAATCAAGTTCTCAAACTACACCGTAGGCATCATCGATTGGTCGTTTACCGTATTAATACTTCCGTTTCTAGTCTTACTTGCTTTTGTATACGGGTTCCTTTTCGATTCGTACCTCCACGGTCTACTTCTCACATCCACGTTGGGATGGCAAACCTATGCCATGATGAGTTTAAAGGTCGTTTTGAAGCCGATTCTGCCGTTTACTGAGAATCTTGGCGCGGGTCGACGGATGGGTATAACGATGTTGAGTCTCTTATTCGCGTTTGTCGCATCTGGCGTAATTTCCGCTACTGTGTCTGCTTGGATATATAGAGACTACAGTTCGTGCCTGTATGGTTTATTGATAGGTTTAGCTATGTGCATCGGATTGCGCTTTCTGGTGCGGATACGAAGCGATCTTAAGTTCCGTAACGTTGAGTTGGTCTGGTAGGGCATATCGAATTCAGAGAGATAGACGAAAATCTGATAGCGGATCTCAGCTGGTTCTGGTCGTCGGATGTCGAGTGTCACTTGGCCTTCGTTAACACTTCACTTCGACGGTCAACGCCACTTTATTCAGCGTTAAAGCACTATAGACACCTCTACACCTATTCGGTTAGAACACTACAGATTTGGTAATAATGACGGATCGAAACATACGAGGTTCTTGTGTTCACGCAACCTCATATGCTGGAAATTTCGAGTAACACGTGAGCAGCGATCGGCTACAGATCGCGATAGAGCGCAACGTCTCGCATGCGATCGAGGAAGATCTTGGCGAAGGCGACGTTAGTGCGTCACTGATACCACTGGACAATCGATCACTCGCAGTGTTGATTACTCGATCGGAAGGCGTTTTTTGTGGCAAACCCTGGGCAGACGAAACTGCTAAGCAAATCGGAGGTTTCGCCATCGATTGGCAAATTGATGAGGGTGCTGAGATTCGACCTTATCAGGAATTAGCACAGATTACAGGCGCTAGTCGCTCAATACTGAGCGCTGAGCGCGTCATGCTCAACTTTTTGCAGTTGTTATCCGGTACAGCGACTCTAACGAAGGCTTACTGTGATCAAATCAGGCACACAACGACGACGCTTCTTGATACCCGAAAGACGCTACCGGGACTCCGAATTGCGCAGAAATACGCCGTTTCCGTAGGTGGCGGTAAAAACCATAGGATGGGCTTATTTGACGCTTTTCTAATCAAGGAAAACCACATCGAGGCAGCAGGATCAATTCAGGCTGCAGTAGAAGCCGCGCGCGCCGAACATCCTCAACTGCCGCTCGAAGTTGAGGTCGAATCCCTCATCCAACTATCAGAGTGCGTTGCCTTAGATCTACCGCGTGCGCTGCTGGACAACTTTTCGATCGCCGAAACGCGTAAAGCCGTAAACCAATTTGGCGACCGAATTGATCTAGAGGCGTCTGGCGGAGTAACTCTTGAGAATATCCGCGAATTCGCAGAGTCCGGCGTCGATTACATTTCGGTTGGTGCGATCACTAAAGACGTCGTCGCACTCGACTTATCGTTACGATTCACTGGAACAAGCGTACAGTAAAAGGGGTGATTTAGTACACTAATGACTGGTGCCGAGACGCAGACTCGAACTGCGGACCTACTGTTTACGAAACAGTTGCTCTACCGGCTGAGCTATCCCGGCGCGCGCGAAATTATAGGATTGGGTCACCAAGGTACCTGGTGATAAAACGCTGCAATTCGAGGTCATGGACCGCTGTTCGCGCACGCCTCTATAGTTTTTATGCGACGTCATGAAAGGAAGTCGAATAGTCCAGCCGTTGGCCGTCAGTAGCCTCTGCATAGTGGTTCTGAGCCTTTTTTTCCTCGTATATCAAGATTACGTAGAAGCCAAAAGCGCGTCCTGGCAGCAAGTCACGTATCGGGTCATGGATTCCATGTTGCCTTTCCAGGAACGCTTCCACAAGGAGCATGAGCGATACGCAGTTGGTACCTTCGATCGCGCTCAAAGTGAGTTGGGTCTCGCCAACATGATTGATTGGCGTCCGAGTGTGACCGACTCTAATCGTTACGTTGCGGATGTGATTGGAACCAACGCGTTCAAGGTCACAGCAACATCAAGAGACGGACGGTCGCTCTGTCGGCTATATCCATCGAAACGGCCTTGTTTCGAGCTTGGCGAATACCTTCCAATTGGTCTCTGATCTCACCTACTGGCTTACGACGCCAATGGGTCATGCCTTCGTCGTCGTCATCGGATTAGCAATCGGTAGCTTCTTGAACGTCGTCATTACACGTCTACCGAAGATGGTAGAACGCGATGAAAGACATCTAAGTCTGCAGCAACTCAACATCGAACCCCCGCAGGTTACGCCACTCAATCTTGCATGGCCTCTTTCATTCTGCCCTAAATGCGGAGCGTCCATACGATGGCGACACAACATACCGGTATTCAGCTGGATCATGTTAGGTGGTCGCTGCGCGAGTTGTGAGCAACCGATTTCAGTTCGCTATCCAATAGTTGAGGCGACATCCGCGCTTCTGCTACTCATCCTTTTTATGAGCTACGGACCGTCGCTCGAGTTTTGCTTCAAAGCGTTCTTTTGTCTTGGTCTGATCGCCGTCGCTTATATGGATTGGGAAACCGGATGGTTACCGGACGTCGCAACGATTCCCCTCATCGGCGCTGGTCTACTCTTTAGCGTATTCACTGTGACTCAACTAGGCGCGCTTAGTCCCACAGACGCGATCATAGGCGCAGTCGCAGGATACGGGTTGTTTTGGTTACTGAATTTTGTCTACCGTGGTCTGACCGGTCGTAACGGTTTAGGGTTCGGTGATTTCAAGTTAGTTGCGGCGCTTGGTG
Organism: Gammaproteobacteria bacterium; assembly: GCA_026707905.1. Taxonomy (GTDB): domain Bacteria; phylum Pseudomonadota; class Gammaproteobacteria; order Pseudomonadales; family Azotimanducaceae; genus Bin55. The sequence continues at coordinate 42,720 of JAPOVY010000009.1, forward strand.
CGTGGCTGGGATGGGTCCTGCTGCCACTGAACCTCCTCTTTGCAGCTTTGATTGCGTTCTTGTTTGGGATTTATATGGTTGTCGCAGGTACATACCGCCGCGATTTAGGTATCCGTTTCGCACCATTCTTGAGTGTAGTAGGGATTGGATTGCTGCTGGTCCGCGACCTAGGTCTGTTGCCAACGTATCTAGGTGGTTAATCCCCCGACCTCGTTCAATATAAATCGCACGTCGATTTCTAGGGATCCGTGCTTCTATGTCTCATTGGTTCGTCGTCTTGACCGGCGGCATCGGCAGTGGTAAGAGTCTCGCGGCTTCGTGCTTTGAGAAGCGTGGCATCACAATCATCGAACAAGATGATATTTCGCGCGAAGTCGTCGACCCAGAAGAACCCGCTTTCGATCAAATCGTCGAGTATTTCGGGTACGACATACTTAATGAGGAAGGTAGCCTCAACCGTTCAGAACTCCGTCGCCGAATCTTTAGTGACCAAAACGACAAAATATGGCTCGAACGCCTATTGCATCCGCTCATTGGGCACCGCACTATGCACCATATGCATAACGCACCGTCTCGATATGCGATTGTCGTCAATCCGCTTCTGCACACGCGTCAGCCTCAGTATGACCGCTTTGTGGTGGTCGATACACCAGTAGAAGTGCAAATCGAACGTGCCATGCAACGAGATGGTATGACCCGTGAATTAGCACAAAAAATGGTGGCGTCTCAAGCGGCTCGCGACGTTCGTCTTCGACTTGCGGACGACGTAATTGTGAACGATGGTGCTACCGAGCTCGTTGATGAGCAGGTCGACCGACTACACCGTCGCTATCTGGTCATGGCTGGTTGAATGAAGATCAACTCAGGTAAGGCTTATATTTGGTCATCAGTGTAAGACACGATGCATTGCAGTTGGCGCAGACGACATGCCTAAACCTGAGCGGCTAGTACCTTGTCCTAGATGTCGCAAAGCGGTCATCTGGGATACCAACAACGCAGCGCGCCCATTCTGTTCGAAGCGCTGTCAAATGATTGACCTAGGCAAGTGGCTTGAAGAAGAACATCGCATACCAGGCGAAGAAGGTATGGATGAACAAGCTTCGGATGTACCACGTCAAGAGTAGCTATTACGAAAACCAGCTAGCGTCACGTCCTGTATTCAGCGTTGATCTTGACGTATTCGTACGATAGGTCACTCGTCCATACTCGGGCTGAAGCATTACCCCGACCTAAGTAAATGCGAACGGTGAACTCGTCTCGGCCCATCACTGCGGCCGCCTTCGCTTCGACGTAACCTAGATCGATTTTCCCGTCCGTTGCCACACAGACATCGTCCAAGTGCAACGAAACTCGATAAGGATCTAAGTCCGCAATACCCACACGTCCGATCGCCATACAAAAACGACCCCAATTCGGGTCGCCTGCGAATATCGCTGTCTTCACCAGCGGTGAATGAGCAACGGTGTAAGCCACGTCCAGGCACTCTCGTTCGGTACGCCCACCTTCTATTGAGACCGTGACGAACTTCGTAGCACCTTCGCCATCGCGAACGGTGCGGATTGCCAAATCCTGCACGAGAGGTCGTAATCCTTCGAGGAGCTTGGTGTATGCACGCGAATAAACGTCGGTAACAATCGGTAGCGCCGCCCGACCGGTACTGACAACGACAAACGCATCGTTCGTTGACGTATCGCCATCGATGGTCAGACGATTGAAGCTCTGCTCAGCCAGCTCTAACGCAAGTTGCTTCGCCACGCCACTCGATACCGCGGCATCGGTACCGAGAAAAGCAAGCATCGTTGCCATATCAGGACGGATCATGCCCGACCCTTTCACGATGCCGGTCGCGGATATCGTGTGACCGTCGACTTCGAATTTCACCGAGAGACCTTTAGGTGCTGTATCGGTCGTCATGATTGCTTCAGCGGCTGAGTTCCAACCACCTGGACGACAGTCTTGAAATGCAGTCGCGATACCCTCGGCCATTCGGTCCATTGGCAGATACTCGCCAATTACGCCGGTCGAAAACGGCAGGACTTCCTCTGCGACGCAGCCGATACGCTTGCTTAGCAGAGCGCACATTTGCTCTGCGTCTCGCAAACCGACATCACCTGTAGCGGCGTTCGCGTTACCGCTATTGACAACTAAACCACGAATCGCGCCGCAGTTAGCTTCCGCGACGATGACTGGCGCCGCTCGGTAGCTGTTTTGTGTGAATACACCACCGACTACAGAACCAGGTACGCAGGTCATTACCGCCAGGTCAAGACGTCCTTGGTAACGGATATTCGCTGTCGCTACACCGAGCTCGATCCCATTGACGGGCTCGAGTACGCCGATGTCTGGTAAATTGACGGCCATTTCGAGAAAACTAGCTTTGGAAGAAGACGTACATCGTAATGCGTTCAACGCTTTAGCGATGCGGTCGGGATTTTAAAAACGAGCTTTACGATCTACGGAGAAACGCTTCGGTATCCGATACTTTCGGTACAACACATCAAGCTCAACAAGCGCTTTCAAAAACTCAACGATTTGAATATAGGTGAGCGGACCGGTTCGACGTAAACGAGCGTCGTACGTAATTACTCAAATTAACTCAGGAACTTGATATTTGAAATCGGAAGTCAGCCTGTCGAAATCTCGTTGATTCGATGCTCGCAACGCGTACATCATTCTCTGGGCACTATCGAGGCGCAACCAGCATGTCTAGTCGTTCCTCCCAAACAACAAAACCTAGCTTCTCGTACAGGTAGCGTGCGGGATTTTCGTCCATAACAACAAGAGTAACAATCCGATCTCTCAAACTGTCGATTGCCCACTGAGTGAGTACCTCGCCGAGTCCCTTGTGGCGATGCGTTGGATGTACTGCGACTTCGTCGATCACGCCGTGTTCGTTCGTCCGGCTTAATAAAACATAGCCCACAACGTCACCAGCTTTAGAGCTAACGAGACGCAGATCATTGGGACTAGCTTGGAGGAAGATTTCTGCAATCTCGTCCGCGTTTTCGTTCTGGTAATAGTCCTTCGGCCACGCCAAGAAATACGTAGCCATCAGAGATGAGAGTCGTGACTCCTTGAAATCCAACATGTGATACGAAGGCGGTAATGTTCGATCTCTTATGTTCTTTTCAGGCAAAAGGCGCATCACTCTCGTAGTCGAAACGGGACCAAATCCTTTGCCTGCCAGTAATGAGCTCAACGGATGGTCATCGATTCCTGCATAGAGAGTACGTCCTTCTCCCTTCAACACTAGGCTGGTTTGTACGGTCATACCTTGACTCACAGTCTCGTCGTACGTCCAGTCGATCAATAACGCGGCCCCCTCTACATCCGACGCAATACCATGGAATCGAGCAAGTTTGTCGGATACCTGGTATACATCGGAATAGCCTTGGAGTCCTCTATCTGTCTCAACGACACGAATAAAGGTTCGAGCCATCTTCGGCTCTTGCCAGCGCTCGGAAAGCAGGTCCGCGGTGAGATGACCTAACCCACCCCATTGAATGCACTCGATATTTGAAGAAAGTTGCTCAATTGCCACCGAATCGTCCGTTACGGCCGATCGAATGGATTTAGACGCTGTCAATTCGACGGTTTATCGCTGAGAATGGGGTACGTACGTCTTCCTTTGGAACTTTTTCGAATCGACGCACATCAATACGAATGGGTCGACTATCTGAGCTACGTTCGGTCAAAAAAGAGAAGCGACATCGACTTGGAAAACTGCTGGATTGTGTCAGTCGCGTAGCCATATAGGTACGGGCGCGTTCAGACTAGGCGGCTTTACCGCAACAGTGCTTGTATTTCTTACCACTACCGCAAGGACATGGTGCATTACGACCAACTTTAGGTTCCTCTCGACGCACCGTCTGGACACGCTGAGGTTCGGCTTGCTGCTCACCGTTCGCACCTTGATGTTGATAGCGCAGACGACGATTTATCTCTTCGCGTCTACGGCGTTCTCGCTCCTGGGCGCGAGCCTGTTCTTCGCTCTCAATCTGCATGCGGCAAAGCGTGCTTGTTGCCGTTCGTTGGACATCGGCGAGCATTTCCTGAAACAATTCAAACGACTCGCGCTTATATTCCTGTTTCGGTTGCTTCTGCGCATAGGCTCTAAGATGTATTCCTTGTCTTAGATGGTCCATACCGAGTAGATGTTCTTTCCACCGACTGTCCAAAATCTGAAGCAACACCTGATGTTCAATTGCTTCGACGTCGAATCCAGCTTCAGCCCAACCTTCTCGCTTTATTCGATATGCCGATGCGACCTCTTCGAGGATCCGGTCACCCAGTTCATCCGAGTGATCAATGGCGTTCTCGCCTTCAAGCCACGATTCGATAGTCAGCTGAATACCAATTTCACGACGCAGTGAAGCTTCTAGACCTTCAATGTCCCATTGCTCGGGTATTGATTGTGGCGGCAAGTGATCAAGGATGATGTCCTGCACGACGGTCTCGCGCATGTCCTCAATCATGCCTGATACATCGCCGGACGACATCAACTCGTTGCGCTGCTGATAAATGATTTGACGCTGGTCATTCGCCACGTCGTCATATTCGAGTAGATTTTTACGAATATCGAAGTTCCGCCCCTCGATCTTCTTCTGGGCACGTTCGATCGACGTATTGACCATCTTGGCTTCAATGGCCTCACCTCGCTCTAAACCGATGGACTTCATTGTTGATTGCCATCGTGGCGTCGCAAACAAGCGCAGAAGATCGTCTTCTAAGGAAAGATAAAAACGGGAGGATCCTGGATCCCCTTGTCGTCCGGCGCGACCTCGCAACTGATTGTCGATGCGTCGCGACTCATGACGTTCCGTGCCGATGATGTGAAGTCCGCCTGCCTCTAGTACGTGGTCGTGCCGCTTCTGCCATTCATCTTTAACTTTCTCAACGATGTCAGGTGTAGCAGCGTCCCCCAACGCATCGATCTCCGCCTGCCAGTTACCGCCAAGCATGATGTCTGTTCCGCGACCCGCCATGTTGGTCGCGATCGTAACCATACCGGGACTGCCAGCTTGCGCGATGACATCCGCTTCCCGCTCGTGTTGCTTCGCGTTGAGTACGTTATGTGCGATCTTGTGCTTCGCTAGTTCCTTCGAAATTAGTTCTGACGCCTCGATAGAAGCCGTACCAATCAGGACAGGCTGTTGTCGTTCTTGACAGTCCCGGATGTCATCGATGATCGATTCGTACTTTTCTTCCAACGACATATACACAAGGTCGTTGTGGTCCGCGCGAATCATCGGCAGATGGGTCGGCACAACGATGACGGTTAATCCATACGTCTGGCGAAACTCGAACGCTTCAGTGTCCGCCGTACCTGTCATCCCCGCCAAGTGAGGGTATAGGCGGAAATAGTTTTGATATGTCGTCGACGCCATCGTCTGCGTTTCTTGGCGTATCGACACACCTTCTTTCGCTTCAACCGCCTGGTGTATGCCTTCTGACCAACGACGACCCTCCATCGCGCGTCCCGTATGCTCGTCGATGATCACGACCTCACCTTCGCGCAACATATAGTCCACATCGCGCTTGTAGATGCAGTGTGCCTTCAACGCCGCAAGTACGTGGTGAAGTAGCGCGAGATTCGACGCGGCGTAGAGGCTATCACCCTCGTCAAGAAGATTCAGCTGCTGCAATTCCGCTTCGACGGTCGCGTGTCCCCGTTCCGTCAATTCCACTTGCCGATTCTGTTCGTCAATGTAGTAGTCGCCGGTATCCTCTTGCTCTTCGCCACCTAAGACCGCGGGTAACGTGCTTTCGACTTTTTCTTGCCGAATGAGCTTCGGTGGAATCCGGTTGATCTTGGTATATAGATCGACCGACTCGGACGCTGGCCCCGCGATCAATAGAGGCGTTCGGGCTTCGTCGATAAGAATTGAGTCCACTTCGTCAACGATCGCGTAGTGCAATGCGCGCTGCACCTTGTCTTCGAAGCGGTAGGCCATGTTGTCACGTAGATAGTCAAAGCCGAACTCGTGGTTCGTACCGTAGGTGACATCAGCTTGGTACGCCGTCTGTTTTTCGCTATGCTCTTGACCGGATTGGATCACACCTACCGTAAGACCTAGAGCTTCATAGGCGGGACCCATCCATTCCGCGTCACGCCGAGCAAGGTAGTCATTTACCGTGACGATGTGTACGCCTCTACCGGTAAGTGCATTCAGATAGGCAGGAAGGATCGCAACAAGCGTCTTACCCTCACCCGTGCGCATTTCGGCAATGCATCCTTCGTGCAATACCATACCGCCGATTAGCTGCACATCAAATGGCCGCATTTCAAGCGTTCTGTGCGCAGCTTCCCGAGCAAGCGCAAAGGCCTCGGGTAGTAGCGATTCTAGATTTTGTGACTCTTGATAGCGTGACTTCAGTTCATCTGTGCGCGATTTGATGTCCGCATCGGAAAGCGCACTGATTTCAGGCTCAAGTTTGTTGATCTGTTCGACGACCTTCGACATCCGCTTAAGTTCACGGGCGTTGTGATTTCCGAAGATCTTCTGAAAGAAATTTGCTGGCATAGAAATAGGAATCGGCTTGAGCCGCTCAGGCAATTATCGGCTTTTCCACGTCATTCGGACCATTTCTGTCCCGACTCATTAATCGATACCACGATATTCACGATTTTGTCTCCACCATTGGGTACGATTTCGCTAATCAACAGGAGCAAGCCGCATCTCTCGCCGCATTCGGAGCTACACGCTCAAGGACGCCCTCGACCCGAACCACCCGACATCTTCCTACGTCGGACTGCGATCCTTGATGCTCAAAATCGAGGCGAATCGCCAACACCTGCAAGTCATTCGCTCGATGCTGCCTATCGATTGTGGTGAACACTGCGTTTACGTCAGCTGTACGCCGCGGACCATGACGCTGATCGTGGACTCATCATCGTGGGCAACTCAAATACGACTCGATTCAAAGCGGCTCCTCCAAGAGCTTCAGCAGCTTTCGGACTATGTTGCGTTAGAGCAAGTCAGGGTACGCGTCAGCAAGAGCTGAGACGAACGCGCGGGGGACGATCGTGTGATAACCCGGTTATCAAGTACTCCCTACTCAAAAACCAAATAAGTTGAGCAGCATAGCCGGACCATCGCGTGCTAATTAGAAAAACCAAGTCATGACTTGTTAGGATTTTTCGAAATCCAATCGCAACGGGTTAAGCTAGAATGCAGTGGATCCATATCTAGCTTCGGCGGAATAGCGCATTCGCTCAAAATCAGCACCGTGATACCCGCTCTTTCCGAATGCGTCGTCTAGTCCACACAAGGTTGAGAATATCGGTGGGTTACGATCGACGATCGCTTGATCAATGTCGTCGTATCGCTCAAGCGGACGCATAAAGAATCGACAGTATGCGTTGTGGAGCGAGGTTCGCTTGCCTTCTCGTTCTCGCGGCATCGCACCATGCCACGATGCGCCGTGCCAAAATGCGATCGAACCCTTCGGCATTTCGATTAGGACGCCATCTTCGCGTGTCATGCCAGGTGGAACCTGACGACGGTTCCGAAAGCTACCGGGAACGATCACGGTGGGACCTGCTGGTGCATCGAAATCATCGATTGCCCACACGGCCGTTGCTTCGACACAGTATTCTGGGAAAGGCTCCGCTACGCGGGATGCGCCGTAGTCAGCGTGCAAGCCCGGATGCGTGTCGAGACCCGGACCTTTTATGATCGTGTCAGACTGATAGATCAAACAACCTCGACCAAGCATGTAGTCTGCTAACGCTAAAACCCACGGGTGGATGACAGCCTCCTCCCAGTGGTGCCCTCGTTTAAGAAGCATCGTGGCTCGAAACCCAACGTCTGGCGGCGCGGCATCGTGATTGCGGTGGGCTTCCTCTCTCAGTTCATCCGCGAACTCATCTGAAAACGCATCGCGCAAGACGGTATATCCGCGATCATCGAGCTCAGCTAGATTCTGAGCCAAACCTAGTCCGCGTGCTCGCTGCACTACATCTGGGTTGGGGATGGTTCGTAACGCCATGTGATGGTGAGCGTCCCGCAGTACGGACCTCGAGTGCTCATCGAGATTGGGTGCATCGAAGGGAATAGGCAATGCCGACTGCGCAAGACGACGCGCGTCGCGCAATCTTCGCTCTGCCGCATGGTGGTTCGTACCAAGAACGGTCGTCGCAAGCAACTGCGCTCGGTTGTAATCCAGGATCGCCGCGACATCATTTGCGGCGCATATGACTGAATTCACAGTCACACGACCGTCGACAATGTCAAACGCATATCCGATCGAAGAGTCCGAAGCTTCCGAAAGGTGGGGTGGTGCGTCTTGTAGAAGTACCGAGTGCCTAAAACGAGTGGTCTCAGGTAACTCAGCTTTTCTGAGATGCGTTTCTAGTTCTCTAACCCACGCATCTGTGCCAAATTCGATCCGTTCCTTCAACGCAACTGTTGGAACAGTAGCCATGTCACTCGTCCTTTACTCTCCAAAACATAATAGTCACAACCCTGAATCGATGCTAGTGTCGTTTGACTCACACTGAAGAAGCCGAAGCGAGACACGACGTACCCGATTACTGGGTCATTGACGTCGATCAATCAGCCAAGTTTCAACCTATTCTCAACCGATCACCCGAAACTCTCGCGTTAGCGCAGATTGCACACTTCAATGAGTACGGTTTCATTGAGAAGCTTCATCTATTCGACCAAGCGGAAGCGGACAGACACCGGCGTCGCTTTGACTCACTATTGGCCGAATTTCAAGAACGATCACGAGACGCGTACGCAATCAATGGTTACCACACTCACATTGACTTTATCTGGGATATAGCAACCCACCCGATGCTTTTGGACCACGTTCAAGACCTGCTTGGACCGGATATCGTGCTCTGGGGGAGCCACTACTTTTGCAAGCTGCCGTCCGATGACCGCGAAGTGTCCTTCCACCAGGATGCGACCTATTGGCCGTTTCGACCTTTCAAGACGGTGACTGTATGGCTTGCCGTCGACGACGTCAAACAGGACATGGGGCCTATGTGCTTTCTACCCGGTTCCCATCGGCACGGCAAGCTAGCGTGGAAACATTGCACCGATAACGTAGTACTCGGGCTAGAAGTCAAGGATTTCGAGAGATTTGGCGAACCTTACCCGTTATTGATGAATGCCGGTGAATTCTCGTTGCATACGGATTTGTTGATACACGGTTCGAAAACAAATAATTCAAGCAAGAGGCGATGCGGATTGACCTTACGCTACGTACCAACAGACGTTCGTCTCATCGATAAACGCTACGCAAACTGGATCAAGAACGCAGTAGTGTGTCGAGGCGAAGACCCATCGGGATATTGGCCAAAGCAAATTCGGCCTCGTTCAGCTGCGATCGATTGAGTTCACTCATCGCTATCGAAATCGGGTCTTTGTCGCACAGACTCAACGATCTTGGTGATGATCGAGGCATATTCAAGCGGAACATCGGCGTCTTCCTTCAGCCACGCCAATATCTCAGGATCTTCGCATTCGAGTAATTCGCCGTATTGTTGCTTCAGGTCCGTCGATAGATCATCGAAGCATGACTCAGCGAACGGTGTTAGATACAAATCAAGTTCTAGCAGTCCTCGCCGAGACCGCCATATCGCTTGATTCTTGCTAAAAAACGACGTGCTCACTTCGGCTCGACATAACGAGATCGAGTCGGTCGCATGAATGTCGGTAGTTTCTTCACTTGAAAGCTCCAACCTAAAATTTGAGAAATCACGTGCGTATCGTGATCGATAAGAGTTTTCCAGCGACACATGTCCGACAATCATCTAACACAATCGAAATTAACCGGTCCGAATCTTCGATCATTCCTTCAAGGATATATCACGTGTGACTTAGACGATCTTCAAGCCGGTACCGCCATGCCGATGGCAATTACTGAGATCAAAGGTCGTGTCGTAGCAAACGGCTGGGTAAGTGAAGATTCAGGGAATCTACTACTTTTCGTACACGCATCAGTCGTAGACATTGTGCACCAACATCTACTACCTTATATGCGATTTGCTCGATGTGAATTGTCGGTCGATTCAAAGCCCTTATACATTACTAAAAAGCCTTCTCAAGGATTTCCGGAGTTTTCGGTGAATGATGTGCAATATGGCTACACCCATAGAGAAGATAGCGCCTTTGACTTAGAACAATTTCAGATTGACACGGGCTATGCACTCGTCACCAAAGCCACGAGCGGGAAATTCCTTCCGCAAATGCTCAACATTACCGAATTCGATGCCGTTAGTTTCACTAAGGGATGCTATCTTGGACAGGAAGTCGTTGCGAGGGCTCAACATCGCGGCCAAGTAAAACGATGTCTCCGTCTCGCTTCCCATGACGGCAACAACCTAGCCATCGGGGATCAAGTTCAAACGCAAACCGGCGATAAAGCGATCGTCATCGCTCGTAGTACGAATTCTGCGCTAGTTGTTGTTTCAACGACCGTGAGTGATAACGACGTGCAATTAATCACCGAGGAAGTCGCGTGAACGAACCTAGACAAGCGTTTCATAATCCCGATCTTCCAGCTACGGCTGCCAAACGCCGACTAAAAACGCTTGCGGACCTGTTGCCAGCGATTGGGTTCTTCGGCGTATTCCTCATACTCGGGCGCGACATGATTCTCGCGACCACGGGGCTTCTAGTTGGGTTGCTTCTTCAACTCGTAATCTACAAGCTGATTCATCAACCGATACCCAAATGGATGAAGATCTTGACCGTGGTCGCATTGGTATTCGCCGCCATGACCCTCGTATTCCGCGATCCGGATTTCATCAAGATTCGGTCGAGTGTATCGGGATTCTTGATTGGTTGCTTCTTTGTAGGTTCCGTATTGATAAAGAAGAACGTACTAGAACTTATGCTCGGCAAGATGATCGTGTTCCCGAGCAAAACTTGGAACATGATCACGCTACTGTGGAGCGTACCGATATTTCTAAACGCCGGATTGAATCTCTTTTTCGCGAACTTGGTGCCCGGTATCAACTGGCAAATTTCCGATGACATGTGGATGGGCTACCGAGCGGTCAGCGGGTTCATCGTTGTTGGCGTGAGTTTCGGTTTGGTGATTCTCTATTTAGTCGCTACCAAGCAACGGCCAGAATTTGGCGACGCATTGAATGCGCCAGAGGAATCGTGAAGTCACTTCCGAAACGTTCGTTTTTTTTTACAAGTACGCTAATACTGATCTCGTCGTGCTTGCTCGCAGACGCGCAAGCGGCTGGTGAACAAACCTCACCTATTGAGCTCATCGATACGAGCGAGATCGAGACACCGATCAGAACGGTACCCAAAGTGGATTCTGAACCAACAAACCTGAGGCAACCAATCACCGAAGCCGAACTAGAAGAGGCGTATGGGACCGAAGCGCTTTCGATCGTGAACGAGCAGCTACGTCGAGAAATTGAGCTACTTGCACGAGAGTACCGAGAATCTGAGCGACGGAACGAAATTCAGCTGTTCGGTCTTGGCGCGATAGTCGCGTTGATCTTCCTCGGCATCGGATTCGCAATCGGCAAACGATTTGGTGGCCGTCGACTGCTATGACGCGACTCTCCGTTAATGTCAACAAAATCGCTTGGTTGCGAAATGCGCGCGGCGGTTCAAAACCTGACCTAGTCGCCAGTTGTGCGACGATCCTACATGCCGGCGCACACGGCATTACGGTACATCCACGTCCCGACCAACGCCACATCGTTCCAGACGACGTCACCAGAATCCACGAATTCCTTTCCGATCAGCCCGATATCGAATTTAACATCGAAGGAAACCCAAATTCAGCCAAAGCCGAAAACGGCTATCCTGGATTTACAACCTTGATCGAAACGACTCGTCCCGATCAATGCACATTGGTGCCTGATAGCGAAGACCAACTGACGTCGGATCACGGATGGGATCTGACGGACGACCATACATTCCAATCGGCCGCTGCACATGTCCGTCGATATCAGGACTGTGGTGTTCGAACCAGCCTTTTCCTTGATCCGGACCTCGCCCAAGTTGAACGTGCGAATGAACTTGGTGCCGATCGAATCGAGCTCTACACGGGTCCGTGGGTCGACGCAATAGAAGACTTTGGGCTTAATTCTGATATCGCGAACGAACGTCTCGCCGCATACAAGGCAGCCGCTGACCGTGCAATTCAGTTAGGTCTTGGCGTAAACGCAGGACACGACTTAAACCAATCCAATGTCGGCAAATTTTGTGCAATTGCGGATATTGCCGAAGTTTCGATCGGCCACGCCTTGGTATCAGACGCACTCGACGACGGACTAAGCACGACCGTTAAGAAATACCTTGCGGCGCTCGATCGCTGACCTATTTCAAAGCGCGTTACATAAGGCGAGCCAAATCCCACTCGTGAGATTTCGTTCGCATAATTCGCGCCTTATCCACACCTTGGGAAGCGCTGAATTGGTACTTACGATGAGAGCCGTCATCCAGTACGGTGTTGTTACTTTCCTACTCGTTTTCGGAGCCACGTCTATGTCAGAGGAATCCAACCCAACCGTCGTCATCGATACCAATCGCGGAGCGATTGAACTAGAGATATATGCCGATAAATCACCGCTCACCGCAACCAACTTCCTTGAGCTCGTAGATAAGGACCATTACGACGGTTTGATATTTCACCGCGTAATCGATGGATTCATGATCCAAGCCGGCGGATTCGATCGCAATATGAACCAGAAAACCGCAATGAAGACGATCAAGAATGAGTCCTTTAACCAAGTAAGCAATGAAACGGGGACGATTGCGATGGCTCGAACGAATGACCCAGATTCAGCGAGCGCACAGTTCTACATCAATGTCGCAGACAACGATTTTTTAGATGCGAAAGGGGATCAAGCCGGATACGCTGTATTTGGCAAAGTGACACGCGGGATGGAAGTCGTACGCGATATTGAGCAGTCCGAAACAGCGAACGAGGCGGGACATGGCGATGTACCGATTGAGAAAACTGTAATTCACAGCATCGAACGGAAATGAGATCGCTGAATTGACTCGATTGCGTCAACTAGCACTCATATTCGGACTTGGGTTGCTCGGTAGTTTCATCACAGTGATGAGCGTTCATTTTCTACTACCGATTGACCCGTTGAACCCCGAGCCACTCATCAACCATCGCCTGTTGTTTGCTATCGTTTTCGTGGTTATCTGCGGCGCTTTGAGTATCACTCATGTGGTCAGGCGTCGCGAAACATCGCAATAAACCAACCCGCACCTCACCATCAATCTACAACGCACGCTCAACGATCGAGTTGAGTTATCCCTCCACAAATTCGCCGAGGGCGAGCCGTCAGCGGTCGTCGTGCCAGCCGGGCGGCCTGAATTTGGCGACTACCAAGCCAATGGGATCATGGGCGCAGCGAAGCGCATGCGCACAAACCCTAGAGAGCTCGCCGCTAAGGTACTGGACGATCTAGAACTCGATGACATAGCAGATTCGATCGAAATAGCCGGTCCTGGTTTTCTCAACATACGACTGAAACCGTCGTTTCTCAGTGAGCAACTTACAGACTCGCCCCTTCTCGAAATAGAGGAGAGTGCGAAAAGAGTCGTTGTCGATTACTCGTCGCCGAATCTCGCCAAGGAAATGCACGTCGGTCACTTGCGCAGTACCGTCATTGGAGACGCTGTTGCTCGCACTCTCGAGCTTGCCGGTCATGTCGTGATACGCCAAAACCACATCGGCGACTGGGGTACAGCGTTCGGTCGTCTCCTGGCGTTTCTCGACGATATTGGTGATAAAGCGCTGCAAGACGCAGAGTTGCGCAACATCGAAGCACTTTACGTTGAGGCAAGTCAAAAGTTCGAATCGGATTCAGCATTCGCCGACAGATCGCGAGCGATGGTGCTGGCACTACAGGCTCATGAACCGAACGCCATCGCGAAATGGGAGCACTTCATGGCGCTCGCTCAGGAACACATGAGCGACGTCTACTCACGATTAGACATTTCGCTTCAACCTCAAGATACGCGAGGCGAGAGTGCTTACAACGCGGCTATTGGTCCCATGATCGAAGACCTGCAGAAGAAGGACAATGTTCTAGTAGAGTCAGATGGCGCACTTTGCATCTTTATGCCTCAATTCAAGAATAAAGACGGTGAGATCCAGCCGATGATCGTGCGGAAGTCGGACGGCGGTTATCTATATCACACGACAGATCTCGCGGCATTACGTTATCGCCAGCAGACGTTGTTCGCAGATCGTGTCCTATATTTCACGGACGCTCGTCAGATCTTGCATTTCGAAATGCTGTTTGCTGCGAGTCGACTAGCAGGAATCGTAAGTTCTGACGTCATGCTTGAGCATCACCCGTTCGGAAAGATCCTTGGTGATGACGGCAAACCATTCAAATCGCGTTCGGGCGAGAACATTCTGCTGCGCGATCTGATTGACGAAGCGATCGAACGCGCAAATGCGTTGATTCATCAAAAGAATCCCTATCTCGACGAAGAGCAACGACACACAATCGCTCAAACGATCGCAATTGGCGCGGTAAAGTACGCTGACCTTTCGAAAAACCGGTTACATGACTATACGTTCAATTGGGATGAAATGCTTGCCTTCGACGGAAATACGGCACCGTATCTCCAATATGCGTATGCCCGTATCGCAGGTATATTCGAAAAAGGCAACATCGACATCACTCAATGCACGGCGTCGCCTCGACTCGATCTAGAAGTCGAGCGACAGCTGGCCGTCTATCTGTTGCGATTTCAGGAAGTGGTCGAGCAAGTCGTCACTGACGCCAAGCCGCACTACTTATGTAGCTTCCTTTATGAACTAACCGTGAGATTCATGCGTTTCTACGAACAATGTCCGATACTCAGCGAAGAACCGTCGATTAAAGATGGTCGATTAACGTTGTGTCGCCGGACTGCCGAGACGTTAAACACGGGATTGGGTGCACTCGGTATTAAAGTGCTCGAGCGGATGTAGCACGAGTCGCGAACTTAATCGCGTAGTCATAGTTCGCGTGTATGGTGCTAAATATCTGGTTAAGCAGTCGACGCTTGAGGCGTTGCGTAGTACTTCAGTTCGTTAATAAATGACTGGAGTTCATGGACATATCCGAGCTCGCGTAACTTACTTTCGGCCTGTTGGCACCATTCGCGAAGCGCCTCGTAGACATCAGCTTTATTTCCCGTACGCTTCGACCACACTTCGGAGAGTCGAACGCGCAATGCATACACAGTTTCAAGCGTTGGGAAACGAATCTTGATTTCTTCCAAGCATCGCTGTTCGGACACACTCAGTGCTTTCTCGTTCCGACAAATCACCGACTTCGCACGTCGAAGTAAGCGTCGCGACCGATCGGCTAGATCTGTCTGGTACTGTGCACGAACAAGCGGCGACACAACCTTCGAGCCGAATTTCGCCATGACGTTGAATCGGTCGTTGGCAAGAGCGATCACAGCGTCTAGGTCAAGCTCCTGCTTTGACAAGTCCTTCGTAGCAACAGGTCCAACCCGATTCGGTTTTGCTAGTCCGAACAATTCGAACAAGCGAATCCATCCCCAACCGACATCTATTTCCCAAGACTTCACCGACAACTTCGGCGAATTAGGGTAGGTGTGGTGATTGTTGTGGAGTTCTTCGCCACAAATTAGGATCCCCCACGGAACGATGTTCTTCGCATGGTCAGGACATTCAAAATTTCGAT
>JAPOVY010000152.1 GCA_026707905.1 Gammaproteobacteria bacterium
TGCGAGTGAATGTCTAAGTGCAGCAGTCGCCTCCGGTGAATATTCGCTCGCGATGTTAGCGATGACGCCGGCTGGATGGTACGACTGGGCGAGTAAGACTACGGTTAAAAACACCAAACCACTCAAGGAGTTACAGCCTGAACTTCAAGCTGCTCGCGAAAGTGGCATTGGTTTGATTGCGATGAAATCTGGCCGTATGTTGGCTCCCCGTATGTGGGGTGGTCGCGGAAACGAGGGTGCCTTCGATAACCACTACAGTGAGAAGCTGCTGAAAGCGAATCTCTCCTCATTCCAGAGGAGCTACGCGTACGTGCTAGAAAATGGCTTCGATGTTGTAAACGCAGATATTCAAAACTTTCACATCCTGGCCGAGAATTTCACAGCTGCAGCGACATCGTCGCAATACGCCTAGGCCTCAATCAGTGGGTGTATGAAGTCCCACACAGCCTGCTCACACTCGTCGGTGTCGGGCGACGCTTCGTAGGCGAATGCGTGCGGTAGGCCAGGCATGTGAAGATACTCAACATCATGGCCGACTCCCCGGAATGCCGATAGCAGATCGTTTGTCATAAATTGCGGTACGTTCGCGTCTTCGCCAGGCTGCACGATGAAAATCGGCGGAAGGTGCGTGAACTCCCGACTTCGTAAAACTCGTTGAACACTAGCTTGATGCATAGTTTCGCGCGATCCAAAATAACCTTGATGCGCACGCACGAGCTCGTGTCGCTTGCCTTCCAAAGCGTACTCGAATCTTGCGAGTGGATTTGAAACGGGCCAAAGCGCAACCACGTATGCCACACTTGCGTCAACGGACTTCTGTTCACAATCAATGACAGGTGTTGTTTGGTGCATCGGCACGTTAGGTTGTAGTGCTGTGAACAGTACCAAATGACCGCCCGATGAACTCCCTATCAAACCTATCTTGTCAGGGCTTATTCCAAAATCCTCTGCGTGAATGCGCAAGTATCTAACTCCCGCTGCAATACCAGCTGACGCAGCTGGATGCTGAAACGTAGGACCGCATCGAAAGTCGAGTGAGACTACCACGAGACCTCGGTTAGCGAGTAGACGCGACATGACGTGTGGAGTAAGCCGATCATTCGCTGTCCAGGCACCACCATGCACCATCACAATCCCGTACCCGATCGATTCCTCCGGTTCGTATACGCGCCCTAGTAATTCCATTCCGTTAGTTGCTGCAAATGGAACGTCGTCTTCTTTGATTGTCGTCACGTTGTTTGGTCCCAGCTGAGTTCGGCGATTCCGATCGCTGATTCCCCTCCTCCTGCGTAGAGTAAATAGACATGTCCGTCTTCTACGTATATACATGGATCGCGGAGTTGATTCACGCATCCGTAGGCTACGCTACGTACTGACGGCTCATTGGGAGCATTAGCGCCTTCCCAGTCAAGGTCGGGCTTAAGTATCGCTCCTAAGTGATTGACTTTAAGGGTTTCTCTATCTAATACTCGTTCTACCACGCTGACTTTGATGTGCTCAGGTGCTTCACCAACCTCCGACCAAAACACGAATAGACGATGACGGTTTGCAAGTAACGCATGGTGTCGAGCATTTGACGTAAATAGCTGCTGACCGTCGTCGAACGGACCTCGCAAGTGCCTCAATCGGTACAAGACACCCGGCATGACCATGCCTAAGTTCGTATCTTCAATCGACGCGACGCGAAGGTATGGATAGCAGAGAATCGGCTCCTCGGCTATGAAATTGAGACCATCTACCGACGTTGCGACACGTGTCTTTTGATTGGCGTATGACAACAGACCGTGGTAGTACATGTAAATCCGGCGCTCTTCTTGATTTACATGCACGTCAGGTGATGCGATATGCGGCGTTGAACCTTCGTACTCTCGGCTGTGAAGTAACTGAGGCGAATTACGTTGCTCTACATTGGTCTCTCGCTGTGAAGGCTGAATGGTTTCCGCAGGGAAAAGTGAGTTCTCGAGACGTAGCGATCCCGGCGAATGAATACGCCAAGGACCACGAAGCTCGTTGGCATACGCCAATCGAATGAACCGTCCCTTGTGATCGGCGAAATAAAGGTAATAACGACCGAGTGGTGATTCAATCCAATCCGGTACTCGAATTAAAGATGGACCTTGAATATTGACACCAATGCTGGGGTCTAATCCCGCATCAATAATCGGCTCACTCATGAGCCGCTTGGCGACCCATTTACCTGATTTAGGATTGCAGTCGAGCTCGTCGTAGACGGTGTGTGATATTGTCATGTCGCACCAATTTGCGCGCGAATTATGAGGGGTGATATATGAGAGGATCCTCTATGCCGAGTACACTTTTTTTTATACTGCCTAACGATTAAGGACCGATCTAGAAAAATGTCGAAACGATCCCCTACGGAAGCGGTTCATGAGTTGTGCCTCGCATTCGGCGATTCTGAGGCGCATCACAGCCACGGCTTTCCTGATTTTCGCGTTAATGGGAAGGTCTTTGCTCAATACGCTGTAAACCATCACGGCGATGGTCGTGTAGCTCTGTGGCTCAATTCACCTGACGGTTCTCAACAGGATTGTGTAGCCATGGATGGTGAAAGCTACTTCGTACCTCCCTACCTCGGTCCTAGAGGTTGGTTAGGCGTGAATCTGGACAAGAACCTCTCATGGGACGAAATCCAGTTCCAGGTGGCTGAGGCTTATCTCCATACAAGCCGTAGTACCTCACTCATAGAAGATGTGATACCTGATGTTCCGCCACCTACACATCCGATCGCCCCAGTGGAATTTGATGCGTTCAATGATCCAGATTGCCGTCAACAACTGGAGAAGATACGGTCGTTCTGCTTCAGTCTGCCTGAAGTAACGGAGGTACCTCAGTTTGGCAATCCGTCGTTTAAAGCTGGGAAGAAGACATTCGCAACAGCCTACGTGGTTGGTGGCGCTCCATGTGCGGAAATATGGGTCGGAAAAGAACAACAATCAACGCTTATTGCGGACGATCGATTCAGCATTCCTAGATACACAGGTCACAACGGGTGGATTCAACTGAAGCTCAAAGGTCCTGATTGCATGGACATCTTTAACGAACTAGCAGTTGACAGTTACAAACACTTCGCACTCAAACGCATGCTAAAAGCACTTGAGGAAGATTCGAAGTAATAGATTGATGACCAAATGCGGTTAAGAACGAGCTGCGTTTAGGTGCTAACATAGAAAATCAGATTCGTACATCGTTGAAGGGGTAATGGATGTCGATCACGGTGAACGTAAATGGCGTTGAACATCAACTCGATGTCGACGAGAACACGCCACTGTTGTGGGTTCTACGCGACCACTTAGCGCTTAACGGGACCAAATTCGGCTGTGGTCGCGGGTTATGCGGCGCATGTACCGTTCAGATCGACGGTACGCCAACCCGGTCGTGTTTGACGACCGTTGCGGCTGTGTCGGGACGACATGTTTCGACGATAGAGTCCCTTGTTGATCAGCAACCGGACCTCATTGAAGCATGGGTCGACGAAAACGTCTCTCAGTGCGGCTACTGTCAATCCGGGCAACTTATGTCGGCAGCAGCGTTGTTAGCAACGAATGCCGCGCCAACCGATGAAGACATCGACTTCGCGATGGCCGGCAACATATGCCGATGTGGCACTTACGGTCGCATTCGCAAAGCGATTCGCAGAACAGCGGAGGCCAGACGATGAACTCCGTACATCTTAGCAATCTCTCACGTCGTAATTTCCTAGTTTCCTCAGGTGTATTGGTGGTTGGTTCTTACGCGTATACAAGCGGATTTAATCCCGTATACGCGAATAGCACACGAACACTCTCGCCAAGCGTATACGTAGCGATAGGCACCAATGGCGTTGTCACCGTCACGTGCCACCGATCGGAGATGGGACAAGGTATCAAAACTGCGGTCGCACAGGTTGTATGTGATGAACTTGAGGCCGATTGGGAAAAGGTCGTTGTCGCTCAAGCCGAGGGCGATGCGAAATATGGCGATCAGAATACGGACGGTTCGAGAAGCATCAAGAATTTCTTTATGCCATTGAGAAACGCAGGAGCGGCTGCCAGAGAGATGCTCGTTCAAGCAGCGGCCGATTCGTGGGGTGTCGATGCCGCAGAGTGCGAGGCGCGCGACCACGCGGTACATCATGCTGCTTCATCACGGCGCGCAGCGTTCGGTGAACTTGCTCATGCAGCGAGTGAGCTAGCGGTACCAGATTCACCTACGCTTAAATCGCGAGAAACCTGGAATCACATCGGCAAATCACGCATACATGTCGACGCAAAGAACGTAGCAACCGGGAAGGCCGTGTACGGCGCCGATGTAACTCTACCCAACATGGCGATCGCAGTGATGGTCCATGCGCCCGTACTTGGCTCATCGCCACTCAACGTAAAAATACCGGAGAGCGCGAAAAAGAACGCTAGGTTTATTGGTATCGAGACCATCGATGCGACGCCCGGTCCAATCGGATTTAATCCAGTCGGAAGTGTTGCGGTCATTGCGGCAGACACTTTCACGGGTATCAAGGTCGCAGAGGAACTCGAGATCGACTGGTCGGACTCCCCGAATCAGGATTTCGATAGCGATTCGTTTCAGCAAGACCTACGTGAAGCCGTAAAGTCACCAGGTAATGTTTGGCATGGAGTCGGAGATGCTAGCACTGTGCTCGACGGTGCTGAAGAGAAGATTGAGGCGGTCTATGAAACCCCATTTCTTAGCCACGCGCCGATGGAACCACCTTCTGCGATTGCGAATGTTGTAGGCGATACGGTTGAAGTCCTTGCACCTGTGCAGGATCCTCAAACAACTCGCAATACGATCGTTAGCGCTAAGAACTTCGCGCTTAAGAACGTGAAGGTCACCCCGACCCTACTCGGGGGCGCATTTGGAAGGAAATCAAAACCCGATTTTGTCTTGGAGGCGGTCGAACTTTCAAGACGTCTTAAGCGACCTATACGTGTACAGTGGCGACGCGAAAACGATCTTCAGTACGACTATTTCCACGCCCCGAGCGTACAACGATACGAAGCCACGTTGGGTGAAAACGGCATGCCAACTGCTTGGCGACAACGAACAGCATTCCCTTCTATCATGTCGACAGTCGCGGCGCCCAATATGGTCGAACCTGCAAATTGGGAGCTCGATATGGGATTCACCAATACCCCCTATCGGTGTGAGAATCAGTCGATTGAAGCCGCCGGACTCAAGGCGGGTGTACGAATCGGTTGGTTGCGATCTGTCTGCAACATCTTCCACGCCTTCGGTGCAAATGTCTTTGTCGACGAACTTGCGGAGCAAGCTGGGATGGATCCGATCGACTATCGACTAGCGATGTGGGACGGTATGGACGTGGTTCAAGGCGCGCTACCGAGTGAGCCGGGTCACGAGTTCAAAATCGAACGGCTTCGAAATGTCCTCCAAAAAGTTCGCGAGAACTCCGATTGGGACCGAAAGATCGCTGACGGTCATGCGCTTGGTGTTGCTGTTCACCATAGTTTTCTGTCTTACGTCGCAAGTGTTTTGGAAGTCGATAGATCAGATTCGAACTACAAAGTTACGAATGCGCATGTGGTCTTAGACTG
Organism: Gammaproteobacteria bacterium; assembly: GCA_026707905.1. Lineage (GTDB taxonomy): Bacteria > Pseudomonadota > Gammaproteobacteria > Pseudomonadales > Azotimanducaceae > Bin55. The sequence goes on from JAPOVY010000152.1 coordinate 5,571, forward strand.
TGGTACATATGTGAATTCAGATACCTGCATTGCTCAAATGGAAGGCGCGGTAGTCTTTGGGTTGTCAGCAGCACAACGTGCTAAATTGACATTTAAGGACGGTACGATTCAAGAAAACAATTTCGATGGTTATCTAATCGCACGAATGCCGGATGCACCATCGATTTCCGTTGAGCTAATCGACTCCGATCATCTACCAGCGGGTGTCGGTGAACCTGGCGTACCACCCGTTGCGCCTGCATTAAGCAATGCAATCTACAAAGCGGGCGGCGGTAGACGTCGTTCTTTACCTCTAATCTGATTTACAGCATGCAACAGATCGATGATTTTCGTGAAGAAGGTGAGGCGTTACACCAACTCCTCATCACATTGAAAGACGATCAGTGGACTTTAGAGACGCCGTTTAAGAACCGCACTGTCAATTGGGTAGTTCAGCATCTCCACGATGCAGATCGCTGGGCACTACACTCGGTTACCGATCCCGATGGATTTCGGGACTGGATGACGAATCGAGAAAAGTACCGTGCATCTGAACCCGAACCTCTCGAAGGACGTCCTCTCATGGACAAGTGGTTTCAATACCAGCAGGATCTGTGTGATGAATTTGAACGAGTCGATCCGCAGATAAGAGCGCCTTGGTTTGGTCCAGATATGGGTCTGCGCATGATGGCGACGGCACGCCAGATGGAGACGTGGTCTCATGGTCAAGACATATACGACTTGCTCCGTGTGAAACGAGTCAATTCGGATCGCATTCGCAACATATGTCACATCGGCGTCGCTACGTACGGGTGGACGTTTATTAATCGAGAGCTCGAGATTCCCGAACCGATTCCCTACGTTCGACTCTCTGCACCTTCGGGTGCCGAATGGACGTGGAATGATCCTTCGGATACTAACTTCGTTGCCGGATCAGCCGTTGAGTTCGCTCACGTCGTAACGCAAGGACGAAACATACAGGAAGTTAATCTTGATGTTCGGGGGGATTCGGCCACTGCATGGATGGAAATAGCGCAGTGCTTTGCAGGA
>JAPOVY010000001.1 GCA_026707905.1 Gammaproteobacteria bacterium
AGCGCGAGGTCCGAAGATCCCCCGCTTTCACCCTTAGGTCGTATGCGGTATTAGCGCCAGTCTCCTGGCGTTATTCCCCACTACTAGGTAGATTCCTACGCGTTACTCACCCGTCCGCCACTGGGTTGGTACTCCCGAAGGAGTCCTCCCCGTTCGACTTGCATGTATGAAACCTGCCGCCAACGTTCAATCTGAGCCATGATCAAACTCTTCAATCAAAGATTGGTTTGCTCACGCATCGAATCCCCACGAATGAGAATCAAATCGCAAGCGTGTTTGTTTGTGCTCTCAGCTCATATGAATCAAGCGCCCACACGAATGGCTTGTTCTGATTTTTAAAGAGCGACCCCGTTCGCTGAGGGCAACAGTGCCTGCCGCCTTCGGCAAAGGGGTGGGAGATTATAGGTACTTCCGATATCGATGCAACTAACTAAGAGTTTCACCCTCGTGAACGCACATTGCCCATGATTTTTTCCCGCGTCTGAGCAAATGAAATCGCCCAAACATTGCGCTTACTCGGGTTAAGGACGCATCGATTTTCTCAATCTTTCGATTATTAACACTGATACCACCTTGCTGAACTAGCGCTCGCGCACGCCCTTTTGACTCAGCCAATCCGACAGCCACTAGACCGCTAAGGACATCTTCGTTTTCATCGATCACTGCACACGGCACACCATCGAGTTGAAGTTGAGCCAGATCGTTTTCAGTGAGTCGCTCAATTTCGCCGCCAAAAAGGGCCTCTGTAATACGCTCTGCAGACCGAGCGCCCGGAACACCATGAACGAGCTCTGTTATCTTCGACGCTAAATAGCGTTGACCTTCACGTCGTGACGGCTCTGTCTCGTGAGTACCAGCAATCGCATTGATCTCATCAATGTCATCGTACGTAAAGTAATGCAAGAATGGTCGAACGTCCGCGTCGTCCATGTTCATCCAAAACTGATAAAACGCATACGGCGATGTGAGATTAGGATCTAGCCAGATGGCGCCACCCGTGCTTTTACCAAATTTCTTGCCGTCGCTGCGTTCAACTAAGGGCAGTGTCAAAGCGAATGAGGAACCACCTTCGGCACGGCGGATCAAATCTACGCCGCTCACGATATTGCCCCACTGGTCATTCCCACCAACTTGGACTGTGCAGTTGTAATCTCGATAGAGATGCAGGAAATCAAGTGCTTGCACCAATGCGTAACTGAATTCCGTGTACGAAATTCCGCCACCTTCACGCTCGAGACGCGACTTGATCGCGTCACGTTGAATGAGCGAATTGACTGAGAAGTGTTTCCCTACGTCGCGGAGAAATTCAATCAGATTCGTCTCGCTTGCCCAGTCGTAGTTGTTTACGGCTAACGCAGCATTCGAACCCTCGAAACTGACAAATCGACTGGTCTGTTCCTCGAGTCGGGCCACCCATTCATTTACGACCTCGGTCGGATTGAGTTGCCGTTCTTCATCACGTCCCGACGGGTCGCCGATTAAACCGGTCGCGCCGCCAACTAAAACGATGGGTCTGTGACCACACTGTTGAAACCTGCCAAGCGCCATCAGGGGAACTAGGTTGCCTACATGAAGGCTTGGTGCGGTAGGATCGAAGCCACAATAAACCGTTCTTGATGCACTAGCTAAGTGATCGTCGAATTCATGCTCGTGGGAGCGTTGCACGAGCATTCCGCGAGCATCAAGTTCTTTGAGAATCTCAGGCATCAAAGGAGCTTCTGAAAAAAGGAAAATTTAAGGTACGTATTTTCGATAAAATCCCGACTACCTAAATGTGCAGTCATATGGCTCGTACCGCTTGCCGCGTTTTCGTGTCGGCGAACGCGCCTGTTTCCGCATTTTTGACGGTCCCAAGCTACTACGAATTGTGACTCGTCAAATCTGTGGTCTACAAGGACGTAGATCAGGCTCGACACACGGAGTGGTAACGAGATGAATTTTGCAAATTCCCAAGGGGCGAATGCTGGAGTAGGTACCGTCAATCCATTTCTCAAGAAATTCCCGGTAAGAGCTGCGTGCGGTGCGGTCATTGCGATCGTGGTTTACCTTTCAGCGCAGGCGTACCTCGCCTTTCCTTCGCCGGACAATATTCCGTCGAGCGTACCGACAGAACCGGTCAAATCTCAATCCGAGCTAGGGAATATCCCACCATTACCACGGATCGACTACGATCATCCACCTGCGCCGCGTCTCGTGTCGCATCAGATAAAACCTGGCGATACGTTAGGTGCACTCTTAGGCTCGTTCGGTACCGATGAGCGAGACATTAATCGTATTGTTACTTGTCGAGGCGAATGCCGACAGCTACATAAATTGATCCCGGGGGCTACGCTGATTACTCGATTGACACACGATAGCCGTTTGATATCAGTTGGGCAATCGCTCCCATATGGCCAGATCCAGCAGTATCGTGTCTACCCTGATAGCGTGGAAGTCACTTTGTCCCCTCTTGAACGCCGGTCCATTCCAACATACAAGCATGTTGTCATTCATGACGGTGAATCGCCTATTAGCGCGGCACTTCGCACGGGAGGTATTAAAGAAGCGACGGTATTAAGAGCCACGCAGATTCTCGAATATGACATTGACTTTTGGCGAAACGTGTATCCCAATGACGACTTCGAAATCTATTTTGATCAGATTTTTGTTAACGACGAATATGTTCAAGATGGCGATATCCATGTATTGCGGTTTACCAATCGCGGTAGATTGCACGAAGCGTATTTACATACCGACGGACTTCATTACGAAGCCGACGGTTCAGCTATTCAGAAGCAATTCTTGAAAGCACCATTGCGTTACAAGCGGATATCGTCAAATTTCTCAAACGCGCGGAAACACCCCATCCTCGGTTACACGCGAGCCCACAGGGGGGTCGACTACGCAGCGCCGAGAGGTACGCCGATTCGATCCACCGCAGACGGTGTTGTCAGCAGCGTTGTGCGTAATGATCGTGCTGCCGGGAATTACCTCGCAGTCAACCACTCAAACGGTTACGTAACGAGATATATGCATTTAAGCGGATTCGCATCCGGCATCACGAACGGTACACGCGTAACTCGGGGTAGTACGATTGGGTATGTTGGTTCGACGGGATTAAGTACGGGACCTCATCTACACTACGAAGTCATAAAGAATGGCCGGCACCTCAATCCACTCACCGTACCGAACCCAAGTGTTGAGAGTCTTGAAGGGCCACAACGGGGCCTCTTCTTGGCGAACGTCGAAACCTATCTAAATACGCTCGAAGGGCTTCGCGAACAGAATCTGATCGTCGAACCAGTCGCTGTCGCTCAATAATCGAAACGTAGTCAAGCATGTTGTTTGTCGGCGCTATGACCGGCACCAGCGTCGACGGCTTGGATCTTGCCCTGCTTGACTTGCCGACAGATCTAAAACCTCAAGCTGCTCGAACTGCGCCGTTTCCGCCGTCTTTGCAGAGGCGATTGCTCGCGCTAAACTCACCTGAGCGCGATGAGATCTTTCGTATGGGTGAAGCGCATGTCGAGCTCGGAATCTTCATCGCCTCGACGTGCCTTGAGTTTATTTCAGAGCTCGGATTAGAGCCTAAAGAAATCCGTGCGATCGGCAGCCATGGTCAGACAATACGACACCACCCAAATGTAGATTTCCCATTTTCGGTCCAAATCGGTAGTGGGCATGTGATCGCTGAAAAGACTGGCATCGATGTCGTCGCGGACTTTCGAGGTCGTGATATTGCCGCAGGCGGTCAGGGCGCACCGTTAGTACCAAACTACCACCGTGCTGTGTTCGGCGGAGAGAAGAATTTGCGTGTCATCGTCAACATTGGCGGTATCGCGAACGTCTCAATACTGAGTCCCGAAGGCACCGCAACTAAGGGCTTTGATACGGGCCCCGGAAACGCGCTCCTGGACGCATGGGTGCAAGAATGTCGTGACGAAGCTTACGACATAGGAGGGACTTGGGCAATGTCCGGCGAGGTCCACGAGCCATTACTTGAACAGCTTCTGAATGATCCGTACTACGAGGCAGTCCCACCTAAGAGCACAGGAAAGGAACATTTCAATTTACTGTATTTACATAACTACATGGCCGAGTTTCCAAACATCGCGCAAGCGGACGTTCAGGCCACCCTGCTTGAGCTAACGACCCAGACAATTACGTCTGCAATTGAACAGTACGCGAACGCATGTGTCGACATCGTCGTGTGTGGTGGCGGTCGTCTGAATGGTTACCTTATGGGTCGCCTTACGGAGCTGAATAAGAAACGTGTAGTAAATACATCCGAATCGCTTGGGATTGACGGCGACGCAATAGAAGCAGCCGCATTCGCATACTTGGCGTGGCAATTCATGGAGGGATTGCCCGGCAATCAACCAGACGTAACCGGCGCTACTGGCTCGCGTGTATTGGGCTGTCTATATCCCGCTTAATATCTAGAGCACCTATTACTACAAGGCAAATGAGTTTCCGCATCCGCAGGTGGACGAGGCATTGGGATTGTTCACAACGAACTGCGATCCCTGAAGATCTTCCTTATAGTCGATCTCAGCCCCAGCGAGATACGGATAACTCATTGAATCGACGACCATCAAAACGCCGCTTCGCTCAACCACTGCGTCATCCTCGGCTGTTGCGTCATCGAACGTAAAACCGTACGAAAAGCCATTGCAACCACCACCGGTGATAAAGACGCGCAGCTTCAGATCTGGATCGCCTTCTTCGACGATCAAATCGTGTACTTTCCGCGCGGCACGCTCAGAAAAAAGGATATCGGTGTTCATAGTGTCTAGCCTGAATTTTAGCGGCGCTTATGACTGAACCGCTTCCAGATCCGCATCGATCCTTCGACGCGATCCAATACCTACGCCTGAATGCGATGGCGTCTCTCATCGCCATCCTCGCAACCTTGGTCATTGCTGCTCTATTTCATGCGATCCGACTTTTGTCCTTAGCTGTCGGTATGGAATTGGACCGTTTCGAGGACTCGCCGCTATGGTTGCGATCCGTCCTACCAGTCGGAGGGTTTCTATTGTTGATGACGTACGTTCGACTCTTTCGTGTCGACGGTCGAGACGTTGGCGGAACCCACACACTCAATCGCATCGCAAACTACAACGGCGAATTCCCATGGCGAAACGCAGTCATGCAGTTCGTGAGTGCCGCGACTGCGCTTGCCGCAGGATTTTCCGGTGGACGTGATGGCCCTGGTCTACACCTTGGCGCATGGGTGGGATCGGTTTTCCGGTCGCGGCTGAGAGTCACCAAGGCAGAAGCAGACTTACTCATTCGGACCGGAATGACCGCCGCCATTGCGGCGGGTTTTCACACAACGTTCGCTGCTGTTTTATTTGTCGCCGGCATCATTAAGACGGAACCAATGTCAGCTCGAAGTTTCATTCCGTTGACGATCGCCGCCGCTCTAGGAAGCGTGCTTTCGACATGGCTCGGTGTTGATCAGCTGCTCGTAGGCACTAGGTTCTACTCAACGCTAGGGGCTATCGAATGGCTGTTTGTCGTCGCGATGGCGATACCCGTCTTATTGGTGGGCGTCGCCACTATGAGGCTTGTTATCGATTTCACTCGCGTTCGCGGTCCGCTCTATGCCCGGATCATGGTGATGACGATTCTGACCGCTGGTCTCGCGATCGTGTTTCCCGACGTACTCGGTCTCGGTTTTGACACGTTAACGGCGCTTGAGCAGGATCGGCTTAACGTCGGTATGTTGTATCTGATTGCATTCGTATCGATCAAGTTACTGCTTACATCTGCCTCCGTCGCGTTTGGTGTGCCTTTAGGGGTCATCGGACCAACCATCGTCAACGGTGGTGCTCTCGGCGCATTGTGTTACTTGGCGCTTACATTTACTTTTCCCGATCTGGTCGTTGCACCAGTGAGTTTGTACGTTCTCCTCGGCGCGGCGGCATTACTTGGTACAGTCTTTAACGTTCCGTTCGCCGCAGCCGTGTTCTTCTTGGAACTCACAATGAACCTTTGGCTGACCTTGCAAGTCGCCCTTACCATCGTGTTAGCTCATGAGTGCAAAATAAAACTCTGGGGAACCCAATCAATCTTTGAAGCCCGTTTGGCAGCGCAAGGTATTAGTGCGCGAGCTCGCAGCGAATCAGCCTAGGAATGAATCTGTGTATCTCACTATTAAGTCACTACACCTAATCACCATGGTCGCCTGGTTCGCCGCGATGTTTTACCTGCCGAGGTTGTTTATTTACCACTGCACGGCACCAAATGCGGAAGCAGCGGAAATGCTCACAACCATGGAGCATCGGTTATATCGTGCCATCATGACGCCGGCTGCTTTACTCACCTTGATCTTTGGCGTTTGGTTAGTGTTGCTGAACTGGGCTGCGTATCAAACTGCACTTTGGTTCTGGGTTAAATTGTTGTGCGTACTGGCGTTGTTCGCGTACCACGGTATGTGTGGTGGCATGGTTCGTGCCTTCCGCGACAATTCCAATCAACGAAGCCAAAAGTTCTATCGCGTATTCAATGAAGTGCCGTTGCTATTCCTGGTACTGATTGTGTTGCTCGCGGTATTTAAACCAAACATCTAGCTCGCCCTTCAGGTTTATCGGAAATGACACTTGAAACTTCCGACGCGCTCTACGAGCGTGCGTCTAGAGTCATACCCGGTGGCGTGAACTCACCAGTCAGAGCGTTTCGAGGCGTCGGAGGAACACCGGTGTTCTTTAGCGAAGCGGATGGTGCCTTCATCACCGACGTCGATGGCAATCGATACATCGATTACGTCGCCTCGTGGGGACCAATGCTTCAAGGCTTCTCATACAAACCTGTGGTCGACGCAGTTCGCGAACAAGCCCAACTCGCAATGAGCTTCGGTGCGCCGACCGAAATCGAAGTGAAGATGGCAGAACTGATCTGTGATCTTGTACCCAGCGTCGAAAAGGTCCGTATGGTCAATTCAGGTACTGAGGCAACGATGTCGGCCATCCGGTTGGCGCGCGGAATCACGGGTCGCGACAAAATCGTGAAATTCGAAGGCGGGTTTCACGGTCACGGAGATTCGCTGTTAGTCAAGGCGGGCTCAGGTGTACTTACTTTGGGATTGCCTGATTCCCCTGGCGTACCAGCTGACCTAGCGCAACACACGCTCACGGTTCCTTACAACGACCTTAATGCAATCGAACGAGTGTTCGATACCTATGGGCAAGCAATAGCCGCGGTCATCGTCGAACCAGTCGCTGGCAACATGGGATGCATTCCACCCTTGCCTGGTTTTCTCGAGGGCCTCCGCTCTCAGACCACAGATCACAATACGCTGTTGATTTTTGATGAAGTCATGACCGGGTTCCGCGTCGCGCCTGGTGGCGCACAGCAGCTATACGACGTAAAACCCGATCTAACAACACTCGGCAAAGTGATAGGCGGAGGTTTACCCGTTGGCGCATTCGGTGGACGAGCGGACTTAATGGATCAATTAGCACCCGTCGGCTCGATCTATCAATCCGGCACATTGTCCGGAAACCCTCTGGCGATGCAATCAGGCTACGCGCTTCTGAGTTCACTTGATGCAAATCAGTATTCGTCGCTCGAACAACAAACAACACGTCTCGTTTCCGAACTCAAAGAGCGAGCGCGAACGAACGGGATCAAGGTGGTCATAAATAGCGTCTGTGCGATGTTCAGCATCTTTTTCACAGATCAACCGGCAGTAACCTGCTATTCAGAAGTAAATGTAGCAGACACAGATCGCTATCGTAGGTTCTTTCACGGAATGCTCTCTGAAGGCGTCTACTTCGCACCATCGCCTTTTGAAGCGGCATTTGTAAGTACTTGCCATACCGATGCAATCCTCGACTCCACTCTAACCGCAGTCGACAAGGTTTTTTCAACGCTCGCATGAACCGCCCACGAATTGACGTATTTGGAATCGGCAACGCCTTGCTTGACGTTGAATACCGTGTAACTGACGCGTTTCTCGTCGAACACGGCATAGAAAAACGCCGCATGACGCTCGTCGATAAAGATCGAATGTTGCGACTCATCAATGCCCTCGAAGAGGACGCCATATCCTCAAATTGCGGCGGTTCAGTAGCGAACACGATGTACGCCATGCGTGGTTTTGGTCGTCGTACGTACCTTACCTGTCGAGTCGCGCCAGATGAAGCTGGTCGACATTTCGTCATGCAACTCGAAAGTGCCGGCATCGGGACCAACACGATTTTGCCTAGTGACGATGGCGTTACAGGACGCTGCCTCGTGCTTATCACACGAGACGCCGAACGGACGATGAATACCTGTCTTGGTGTGTCTGACCAGCTCCTATCGACCCAAGTGGAAACAGAAACCCTTCGCAATTCGAAGAGCATATTTATCGAAGGCTATCTTGCATCGTCTGATACCGGACATCTTGCGGCTAAGCGTGCTCGTGAAATCGCTGATGACTACAAACTTGAAACGAACTTGACCTTAGCGGACACGAGCATGGTGAAGATGTTTCGACCTCAACTTGAAACGATCATAGGGAATGGCTTGACCCGTGTATTCGCGAACATCGACGAGGCACTTGAGTGGTGTCGTACTGACCGACTCGACATCGCACTAACCCAGCTGCGCGAAATTGCACGTGAGGCAGTCATTACGCTTGGTCCAGGTGGTTGCTCAATCAACACAGGGACGACTCGTATTCACGTGGACGCGTTCCCCGTAAAACCGATCGACTTGAATGGTGCAGGAGATATGTTCGCTGCGGCGTACCTCACCGCGATCCGTGATCATGACACAGAAAGCGCCGCACGCTTTGCCAATTTCGCTGCATCACGTGTTATTCAGTACACAGGCGCACGTCTTAGATCGACTTCCGCGTATGACGCGATTAGTCGACAGTACTTGACGATCCAAGAAAAGGCACTGACCGGTCAAGTACGAGTGTCTTCGGCGTAATCTCACACCGATAAGCAAGGACCTCTACTCCCGCAGCGACCGCATCGCGCACAGCAGCGTCATACACAGGATCGATATCGTCTGCGATCGCCACCTGATTGATTCCTGTATGTGCAACACAGAAGAGAAGAACCGCACGTTCGCCACGCTTTACACACCGGTGCAGTGCATTGACATGTTTCGTAGCGCGTGCACTTCTGGCATCCGGAAAGACTCCCACCTTCTCTCGTAAGTAGGTGACGTTCTTAACTTCAATGAAGACGTCTTCGTTACCGAAATCGAAGCGACCTGCTTCATCAGGAATCTTCACTTCACTCTGGAACTCGCCGTTGCGAAGTCCGTCGATCGTATGAGTAGCTAACGCTTCTTTGACGATACGATTCGCCCGGTTCGTGTTAACGCAAATAAGATGGTCTTCGGGCGTCTGGACGATTTCAAGGCTACCTCGTAGTTTTCGGTTGGGATTGTCGCTAACTGAAAAGTAGACGGGAAAACCAGGAAATACACACGCCGACATAGCGCCGGTGTTTGCACAATGGATCGTGTCACGCGTGCCATCAGGCAAACGCACGTCGACAAGGAACCTCTTATAACGACGCACCATGGTAGCCTGATGCAATGCAGGTTCAAATCTCATCGACCGGCGACAATAACTCGCGATGGTGAAACTTGCTTTTCAGTCCGTTCTGTGTGCAAAAACCACGCCCCGATTCACTTCGTAACAGATTTTGTGGCAATCTCAACGAGATGTTGCTATCGTTCCCACCTTTTATTTTGCGGGGAGCGACGAAATGGCGACGAGGAAAGCTACGACTACGAAACGAAAGACGACTACAACGAAAACGACAAGAACGTCATCCGCTCGGAAAAAATCAACGCCATCGAAGTCACCTACCTCTAAATCTAAAGCTGCAACTACCACCCGTCGTACGTCATCACGCAAGTCCTCGCCAGCAAGTAAAAACAAAGCCACAACCGCAAAACGTACAAAAAGAGCAGCTTCATCGACTCGAAAGACGACCTCAAAGCCATCGCCCCGAAGAACAACGAAATCGACCTCCAATAAGTCTGCATCCAAATCTACAACCACTAAGTCCCAAGTCAGTTCGAAAGCCACTAAATCCACCGTTACGGCCACAAGACGGTCAACACGTACCGCCGCAAAAACAACAAAAACCCGAAAACCAACCAATCAAAAAAATACGACGGTAACTAAAACGCGGACGGCTAAAACCACGCGTGTAGCCACAAAGGCTAGTTCGACAACCAAACCTAAGCGTTCAACAAAAACGCCAACGTCGAAATCCAAACCTCGTTCTCAGACGAAGACCCGGACCACTCGCGCTGCTGCGACTAAGACGAGCACACGGGCGAGCACGGCAACAGCCTCGAAATCCTCAACGAAAAAAACGGCTGCTGCGACTAAGAAAAGCACACGAGCGAACAAAGTTACAACCTCGAAATCCTCGGCAAAAAAAACGGCTGCTGCGACAAAGCGATCGACCGCGAAGCAGAATGCCAAGTCGACGACTCAGAGGAACACCGCTTCCAAGTCCCGGTCGTCAAACGCTGCGAAATCCAAGACGAGTCGTGCGCGAAAGGGCACTCCGAAATCTCCAAGAGTCAAGGAAACGACCTCAAGTCAAGCCGAAGTGGTCAGCATTGGGATCGTCGCCCGACGCCGAAGACGTCCCGCAAGCGGATCTGGAAGACGCTCAAGGAAAGCCGTAGAAGCTTCGATTAGTCGGATGTCCGGTAGCGATCGGCGTGGTCAACCGCTCGACACTCAAGCGGACGATCAATACATGAATCCGGACCAACTTGACTACTTTCGACAGATTCTGGTTGATCAACTCAACAGTCTGGACGAGAACGCCGGAAATGCGCACGGGAAACTCATTTCAGAACCGAAAAATCTCCCAGACGAACTTGACCAAGCGGCTGAAGAGGACAATCGACGAACCGAACTGCGGATTCGCGATCGGGAACGCAAATTGATCAATAAGATCAAGGAAACGTTGGAGAAAATCGATAACGGCGAATACGGTTACTGCAAGAGCTGCAGTTATCCGATCGGTAAAGCTCGATTAGAGGCACGCCCGACAGCGGATCTCTGCATCAACTGTAAAGATCTCGAGGAACAAGAAGAACGTCAGTTCGGAGGCTGAAAACTCCTAGCCGTGTACGTCGGCAGGTTCGCACCAACCACATCAGGTCCGCTTCACCTCGGCTCGTTGCTCGCAGCCGTCGCGAGTTACCTAGACGCTCGTTCACACGATGGTCAATGGCTTCTCCGTCTTGACGATATCGATGAACCAAGAACGAGCGCTAACGCAGAAAAGATCGCGCTGACGACGCTTGAAATTCACGGACTCGAATGGGACGGTGTGGTCGTTCGTCAATCCGATCATCGAGATCGCTACTGGGACGCGATCGCCGAGCTTCGAAAAAAGGAACTCATTTTTTACTGCACGTGTTCTCGCAGGAAACTGCGCAATACAGCTACGTATCCGGGTTACTGTAGGACTCGGCTCGTGAAGCCAAGTGATCCCGCATCCATCCGCGTCCACGTGCCAGATCGCAAAATAGGTTTTGAGGACCGAATTCAAGGATCTGTAGAAGGCAATCTATCTGTTGGTGAGGGTGACTTTGTTGTGATGCGAAAGGAAGCTATCGTTGCCTACCCTCTAGCAGTTATCGTCGATGACGATATCACTGGTGTGACCGATGTTGTAAGAGGTGCTGACCTTCTAGAAAACACACTAACGCAGATCTTCTTGATTGAAACACTCGATTTGGCGATCCCACGATATGCTCACATACCAGTTCTCAATCAAAGGAATGAAATCAAGCTATCGAAACGAGATCAAGCGTTCGCAATTGATAATCGCGTGCCGTTGTTGAACTTAGTGAGTGCGCTGCACATGCTTGGATTGGACCCATCTTCAGATCATCAAGATGTACATCTCCTTCTTATATGGGCAATCGAACAATGGGACGTTCGGAATGTGCCGAAAGAAGTCGCAATTAAGGACTTCATCAGCATCTAAAGTTGTCTTGTTGTCTTCCCAGTAAATCCGGTTTGAATCGATTTGACCGATACTGACTGTCAGCGTTTGTCACCAAATCTATGCGCCAATGTTTCCGTAACCGTCGGCACGCGTCTTATTGACTCTATATAAGCCCAAGGTCGTCACACTCGACGATTTTGATCGGAATGCCGTACCCTCACAGCTCATCGAAATACATCGTCGACTTCGTCGTGGCGGTCACGATGCATTTCTTGTGGGTGGTTGCATACGCGACTATCTGCTTGGCTTATCACCGAAGGACTTCGATACCGCGACGAACGCAAGACCCGAGAAGATCCGCAAGCTACTCCCACAAGCTTTCATCATCGGACGTCGCTTTCGTCTGATCCATGCTCGGCGTGGGGATACGACCTTCGAAATCGCCACATATCGTAAGGAACCGCCTTCCATCAACTCGACTCATAGTAAGCGCAGAATTTCACTGGAGAACACCTTTGGCAATCAGCGAGAAGATGCCTTTCGACGTGATTTCACCATTAATGCGCTCTATCTAGATCTACGTCGTAAGGAAGTTGTCGACTACGTCGGAGGACTGAAGGACTTACAGGATCGGGTGATCAGATCAATTGGACCGGCCGATGAGAGATTCCAAGAAGACCCAGTGCGCATGATTCGAGCTGCGCGTTTTGCGGCGAAATTAGGCTTCTCACTGGATGCCGAAGTAAAGTCTGCAATACGCTCGAACAAACGTCTACTTGGTCTTGTGAGTCGACCACGCATGAGAGATGAGTTAACCAAGCTTTTTCTCAGCGGACATGGAGTCGCGAGTTATCAAGTAATGACCGATCTGAATCTACTTGAATGCGTATTCCCACAACACAAAGCCGCAAGTTCGATGATCAAGCATGCGATGATTGAATCCGACGAACGGTACGCGTCCGGCCATAAGCTGTCTAGCGCCTATTTCTTCGGCGCGATGCTCTGGCATTTTTATGCAGACCGACTGCAAGTTTTAGATAACGAGCACGGTGCGAATTCGAATATTGGTGTGTTACGCGAACAAGCATGTTTTGATGTGCTTCAAATGAGTCGTCAGTACGTCTCCTTAAACCGTGAAGCGCAACAGTTCATCCTCAATATCTTCGCACTACAACGTCGTCTTGAGCGAAAACAGAATGTCGGCAGAACATTGGACCACCCGCGAATTCGTGCTGCAATACACCTTCTCGAACTAAGAGCAAAATCGGGTGAGATCGATCCATCATTAGTTGAATGGTGGAAAAAACGGCAACCCGCTCGCAAGGTCGATCGAAGGCGTAAGCGAAGATCGAACCGAAACTATCGCCGATCACCTGGCGATAGACACCGACTAAAAGTTGAGAAAAACTAACGCCATCCCACCTTCGCTTCACGCCAAAATCTACGTGCCGATTAACATTAGTGAAGCGCTAGTCAGCTCGATGAAATAGAAAACGGAAACTAATGAGCTCACAGTCAACGCGTGGACCCATTTCTATCAACACGCTGAACACGATAAAAAGGAGAGGTGAGAAATTCGCCGCTCTGACTGCGTACGACGCACTATTCGCTAACCTCATCAGTACAAGTGGAATCGAGGTCATTCTCGTCGGTGATTCACTTGGGATGGTACTTCAAGGTCACGACAGCACCTTGCCGGTGACGTTAGACGACATGGTCTATCACATGAACACGGTGCGGCGAGGGAATCAAGGAAGCCTCATCATGGCAGACCTGCCATTCATGAGTTACGCGTCGGAAAACCAGTCGTTAGAAAGCGCTGCTGCCCTCATGCGATGTGGTGCGCACATGGTCAAACTTGAGGGTGGCGCATGGCTAGCGGCGAGTACGCGGCTCCTATTTGAACGTGGTATCCCAGTATGCGCACACATGGGCTTGACGCCTCAAGCGATCAACCGACTTGGTGGCTATCGAGTTCAAGGTCGGAATCCCGATCAAGCTACCGCGATGATTGAAGAAGCAAAGATCCTTCAAGACGCAGGAGCTTCCATCCTGTTACTTGAGTGTGTGCCGACCAATCTTGGCAAAGAAATCACGGAGACGCTTGACGTCCCCGTAATCGGAATCGGTGCGGGTCCTCACACCGACGGGCAAATCATGGTAATGCATGACATGCTCGGAATTACGCCCACGAGCATCCGAGTACCGAAATTCGTCAAGAATTTCATGCCCGAGAGTACCGACGGCGGAATTAAAGGAGCATTCGAAGCATATGCGCTCGCTGTGCATGAGAATCGCTTCCCTGGTCCAGAACACAGTTTTAAGTAGGCGACTGTATGGACGTCGTCGAGACCATCCATGACTTGCGCCAACGACGGCGTATCCAAGGGCTCAATCAAGTCGTTGGTGTAGTACCAACCATGGGTGACCTGCACGCGGGACATCTACGTTTAGTCGACTATTGCCGCGAGCAATGTACCTTCGCGATCACGACGTTGTTCGTAAACCCCCTGCAATTCGGTCCGAAAGAGGACTTCGCTAATTACCCTCGTGCACTTGCCAAGGACAAAGCCGAACTTGAGCAACGTGACGTCAACCTGTTGTTTGCACCATCAATTGAGGAAATGTTTCCTGATGGACAGTCGGCGCACACCACGGTTACGGTTCCAGGGCTTAGTGAACAGCTGTGCGGCGCGTCTCGACCCGGTCACTTTAACGGAGTGACAACTGTCGTTACAAAGTTACTTCAGATCACTCAACCCGATTTTGCGTATTTAGGCGAGAAAGATTGGCAGCAGTTGACGATCATCAGGCGAATGGTGCGTCAACTCAACATGCCAGTCGAGGTCGTCGGCGTACCTACCTGCCGCGAATCTGATGGCTTAGCTATGTCGAGTCGAAACCGCTATCTCACGCGCGAGGAGAGGGAGACTGCGCCGCACCTATTCCAGACTCTTCGTGAGGTCGCTACTCATCTCCACGAAGGATCTAAGGCATACGCTGACCTCGAAGAAGCGGCGACAAGCCAGTTGCGGAAAGTTGGATTCAGATCTGATTACGTGGCGATCCGCGATCCTGAGACGCTCGGACCACCAACGGCGAGTGAACAATCGCTACGTGTCTTCGGTGCTGCGCGTCTCGGACGCGCACGCTTGATTGACAACATCGGCGTCGAACGCTAGATGGCGCCCGACGTCGCACGCATCTGGCGTCGGCTTGAAGAACTCGCATCAGATCATCGCTCTCAAACGCCAGATTCGTATGTACTTCAGCCCGACGTGCTCAGAGATCGGACGCTCTCAGTCGACGGTCTAATGCTGGATTGGTCGCTTCAACGATTGGATCACGATGTTATCGAATCTCTGATCGAATTGAGCGATGCGATAGATCTTCAGAAGCGATTACAACGGCAGTTCGCCGGTGAAATCGTTAATCCGACGGAGCAACGGGCGGCGTTACATACGGCTATTCGAGATACACCGACATCCCGTCGTACAGTTAATGATCAACTGCGAATATCGCGAGCGGAATTGCGCCTTTTCGCAGCTAATGTGCTATCTGGTCGCACGACAGGCTACAGTGGGGGCGCGTTCACGGATGTTCTTCATTTGGGTATTGGTGGCAGCCACCTGGGTCAAGAGCTCCTCTGTGATGCGCTCGGAAACACTCGATTGAATATCCACTTTCTATCGAATAGCCAGTCGAAACACATTCAGAACGCACTCGTGGCGCTGAATCCTGCAAAAACCCTCGTCATCGTTGCGTCGAAGTCCTTTACAACTCCTGAAACTCAACAAAATTTCCAGCACGTAAGCAACTGGTTCGCTGAACGAACAGGGCGACTGGATGCACTATCCTCAAACCTTGTGCTAATCTCGTCCAATGAGTCGGTGTTGGCTGGATTACCTGGGAAACACTTCATCGTACCCGAGGAAGTCGGTGGACGATATTCGGTTTGGTCAGCGATGGGCTTACCTGTGTTGCTTCGAATTGGTCCGGAACAATTCGAACAACTATTAGAAGGCGCAAACCTCATGGATCAACATGTGGTGGCGGCACCAAGCTCCGTAAACGCTGCCATCATGCTCGCTTTACTCGCGCTTTGGAACACGAATTTCCTCGCGACGACTTCACATACCGTCTTATCGTACGTCGCCGCATTACGCTGGCTACCAGGATATCTACAGCAGCTAGAAATGGAGAGTCTTGGAAAATCCGTAACGGTCGATGGTGAAGCGGTATCACACCATACCACCAGCGTGATTTGGGGAGGCGAAGAAACCGACGGGCAACATGCCTGGCACCAGTGGCTACATCAAGGAACTCACTCCTATAGCGCAGATTTCATTGCATCAGCCGAACACAAAACGCTAGCGGACGTGTGGACGTTGGCGAACAGTCTTGCACAACACCACGTGACTTTTTTTGGGCATCAGGACAGCGCGGACCCTGAGAAGAACATCCGAGGAGGCCATGGTTCAACGTTGATTCTGCTAGACCGCGTAAATGCGAAGGCGATCGGCATGCTACTTGCGTTGTATGAGCACAAAGTTGCTTGCCTAGGCTATCTTTGGAATATCAATCCATTTGATCAATGGGGTGTTGAGCGCGGTAAGGTAATGGCTGACGAAATTAACAAAGCGCTAGTCGAACCTAACCACACACTGTCAAACACCCTCCTGAATGAACGTGTTCGTAAAATCCTGCCGCGCCAAAAGTAAGGGAAACCCGCACCGTTATGGCTGAGATTTATCCGGTTCCAGAGTCGTTTACCCGAAAGGCGCACATTGACGATGCACTTTATCAGTCGATGTATAAGGCGTCTCTTGAGGACCCCGAGTCGTTTTGGACAGAGCAGGCGCAAGAGTTCTTAACTTGGATCGAACCTTGGCACAATCTCAATTCTGCGGACTTTGAAAAGGGACGGTTTACTTGGTTTGAAGGCGCACAACTCAATGCCTGCGTGAATTGCGTAGATCGCCACCTTGAATCGCGCGGCGATCAGATCGCGCTTATCTGGGAGGGTGACAACCCGGATGACTCAAAAAAAATAACGTACCGTGAACTTAGCGGCCATGTAAATCGCTTGGCAAACGCACTTCGTGCACGCGGCGTGGACAAAGGCGATCGTGTGTGCCTTTACATGCCCATGATCCCTGAAGCCGTGTATTCGATGCTCGCATGTGCACGTATCGGTGCAATTCACAGTGTCGTATTCGGCGGTTTTTCTTCACAATCACTCCGTGACCGAATTCTTGACTCCGATTGCCAAACGTTGATTACCGCGGACGAAGGTGTTCGCGGAGGCGCAACGGTACCGTTAAAGAAGAACGCGGATGTCGCGCTCGAGAACTGCCCCAATGTCCATACCGTCTTAACCGTTAGACGAACTGGTGGCGACATTGACTGGCTATCAGGGCGAGATGTCTGGTACCACGAACTCGTAACACGACAGTCGCCTGATTGTCGTCCAGCGACCATGGATGCAGAGGATCCACTCTTTATCCTCTACACGTCTGGCAGCACCGGAAAGCCTAAGGGTGTGCAACACGGCACAGCCGGCTACCTACTCCACGCCGCAATGACACACCAGTACGTCTTCGACTATCACGACGGCGATATCTATTGGTGCACTGCCGATGTCGGTTGGATTACTGGCCACTCGTATATCGTCTATGGACCATTGGCAAATGGCGCCACGACCCTCGTGTTCGAAGGTGTGCCGACCTATCCCGATGCCGGTCGGTGCTGGGACGTGGTCGACAAGCACGGCGTGAACATTTTTTACACCGCGCCAACCGCGATCCGGCAACTAATGAGCCAAGGCGACGAATTCGTAACCCGTTCTTCACGCGCTTCGCTTCAATTGCTCGGTACGGTGGGTGAACCGATCAATCCAGAAGCTTGGCAGTGGTATCACGGAATTGTTGGACAGCGTAGGTGTCCCGTCGTCGATACGTGGTGGCAAACGGAAACCGGGGGCATCATGATCACGCCCTTACCCGGCGCAACGGCATTGAAGCCAGGTTCAGCTACCCGCCCCTTCTTCGGCGTCTGTCCTGGTCTCGTGGATGGCGAAGGGAAGCTGATTGAGTCGGATGAGGCGAGTGGCAATCTGGTAATCACCAAGACATGGCCCGGACAAATCCGAACCGTCTACGGTGACCACCAACGTGTTATTGATACCTACTACGCTAGCTATCCTGGTATGTATTTCACTGGGGATGGTGCACGTCGTGATGTGGATGGCTATTACTGGATTACGGGACGCGTCGACGATGTTTTAAACGTCTCTGGCCACCGACTTGGTACGGCTGAAATCGAGAGCGCGCTGGTGCTGCACGACGAAGTTGCCGAAGCGGCTGTCGTCGGCTATCCGCACGATATCAAGGGTGAGGGTATCTACGCTTACGTGACACTCATGACGGCGAGTGAACCGAGCGACGCACTGCAAGAGGCACTGGTGCAACTCGTACGAACCGAGATCGGGCCGATCGCTCGACCCGACATCATTCAATTCGCGCCGAGCTTGCCTAAAACACGATCAGGTAAGATCATGCGGCGCATTCTGCGCAAGATTGCGGCAGACGAGATTGAGGAACTAGGCGATACCTCAACGCTAGCAGATCCCGCGGTCGTTGAAGACCTTGTGGCCAATCGCGCCGTCTTGCGCTAGACTCTCAAGCTGCCGTGTATCGCGATTCGATCATAACCCTAGGCCGTCTGATAGACTCGATTTCACGTTAGTTCACCTGTTCCCTAACATTTAGCGTTTGCGGTGAGCACTCGGCTGTGGATTTGGTTTGCTGCGCGTCCAAAATGGAAATTAAATGGCACTACCAGAGCATGCAGTAAATCATGCGCTTGCGAGCGTGTTGAATAGGATGCGTCAGACTTGGAATGCGACCGCTGAACTAACAGGACAGATAAGAGAGAATCGCTCTCTACGGATTGACCTGTTAGTCAACTCGCCTGGTGGTTCGTATCTCGTAATCGAAAACGAGTATCAACCAGCGACTACAGTGGCGGCGGATGCAAAAAGCCGACTTGGTAAAACACTCGACGCGGACGGTACGACAATCTCTCAAGTCGTAGAACTGATTACCCCAGGCAACCTGAAAAACTGCCAGTCAATTGAAGAAGCCGAGCGCTTAATTCACCAAGTCGAATTTGGCTATGCGTTGCACTTTGAGAATGTCCTGCCAAGCGAAGCAGCCGAAGCGAATCGACTAGTTGAACGAATTCCGCCGATCACAAACGCGTATTTACAAGGATCCATCTTTGCCCTGGCTGAGTTTTTGGCCCATGCGGGGCTTTGCGGCTCGCTTCTGGCGGAATCGATTGAGGAACTTGATCGTGGCGTTCAAGACTCTATCGGCATACTGAGTGACATTGCGCAAACTAACGATGATTTGAAAGCAAAGCTTGCGGACCTTCTGATGCAAGCGTTTTCCGACGATATTGCTCAAGGATTGGGTGTCGCGGTAACCGTGATCATAAATGCTGCGCTCTTTCAACAGCGCCTCGCTGTTCACTATGAGCAAGTTCGGAGCCTTCCTCAGCTCCATGCGAACGGCTTGCTTCATCAAGCGGGTCTGATTGAACAGTGGAAAACGATCTGCGAGATTAACTACTGGCCCATATTCTCCATCGCAATCTCTGTGCTCGAAGCGATTAGCGACCCCTACGTCGCGTCACGATTTGTGAAACGCCTATTCGAAACGACTCAGAGGCTTACTGAACTTGGGATCGCCGATACCCATGATCTATGCGGCGTCGTGTTTCAACGGTTTATGACGGAACGCAAGTACCTTGCATCGTTCTATACAAAGCCCGAGTCAGCAACCTTGTTAGCGCATCTCGCTGTTCCAGATCACAATTGGAACGAAGCGTCGATATACGAGAACTTTAGATTTGCTGATTTCGCTTGTGGCACGGGCGCGCTCGTTCACGCCGTATATCAACGAATAGCCAATTTGTCCGAATTTACGGGCGGTGCGCCGCAGCTTCAACACGCACACATGATGGAGCAGAACATTACGGCAGCCGACATCGTGCCTTCCGCCGCGCACCTAACAGCTACGCTTTTATCCTCGATTTACCCGCAAATTACTTACACTGCCTCACGTGTGGTCGTACCTCAATATGGCGTGAATGCCGAAGATGGGCGTGTTCGGCTAGGATCGTTGGAGCTTCTTGATGAAGACGAATCGTTCCTCACGCTTTTTCCAAACACCAGCGATGCTCAAGTCGTCGGTCCGAAATCTACATCGAATGTGTCGTATGAGCTATTGACGAAGCCTCAATCTCAAGACCTGGTCATTATGAATCCTCCGTACACACGAGCGATGTCAGATTGGATCGACGCGGCGCATGGCACATGGAAGCCGTTTCGAGCTCTTGGGAATTCCATCCAAGTACAGCAACAAATGCGTCAGCGCGAGAAGAAGATCACACGTGATATCGATTGTTACAACGGATATCAATCAATGCCCTCGGCATTTTGCGGACTTGCTGATCGAATGCTCAAGGAAGGAGGGACTTTTGCATTCGTATTGCCTTCAACCAGTCTTCAAGGCATTTCTTGGCGTGGTTTCAGAAGTATGCTTGCAGAGCGATACAAGAACATACTTGTACTGAGCATCGCAGCAAATAATGCGCCTTCATGCGCATGGTCAGCCGATACTGCTCTTGCAGAAGTGCTCATTGTTGCGACGAAGAAATCGCTTGACGAGAGAAAGATCCGTACGCAAGAAACCGCTGTACTAGTAAATCTCTATGCTCGACCGTCAAATACCATGATCGCAGCCGCATACGCCTCACAAATCAAAAACTTAATGTCCTGGGAGAGTATTCGGTCTATTAACGAAGGTCCTCGGGGAGGTACAGTAATTGAAGTCGGCAGCGAAACCGTAGGTGAGCTAGTATCGGTTCGTGTATCCGACTCACCTTGGCCGGACCTATGCATACGCGACTTCTCGTTGGCTCAGTTCGCAACTCAGCTGAATGAAGGATTCTTGTGGTTCCCACGCCACAAATCGCCAATGCGAAAGAAACTACCCATCTCGAGGATCGGCGAGTTTGCGACCGTGGGATTCGCCGACAACAACATTGCGAATAACCAAAACGCAGCATTTAAGCGAGTCAGCATTGGTCAAGTTGCCGACTATCCGATGGTATGGCGCAACGACTCAGGCTCGCAACGAAACATTGTCTTGAAACCAGACCAGGAAGGTCGGATTGTCCTCGGTCGCGAAAATCTAGCGTTTCGCATTTGGCAGCGTCGAAGTCGTTCACTCGTTGCGCGTGAGGTCGCCTATTCCTCCCAATCGTTGATTACCGGATTTGCATCGGAATCTGTCATCGGTGGTCGTGGCTGGCCAAATGTGCAACTCGATAACGAAACTCAGGAGAAAGCGTTTGTACTCTGGGGAAATTGCACCCTCGGCGTCATCTCCTTTTGGTACTACTCAAGTCGTCAACAGGTCCGACGAAGCATTGTCACAGTAACAAGCATCAACTCCCTACCTTGGCTTGATCCGACAGCTTTGACCGACGAGCAGCTTGCGCGCATTGATGAGATTTTTGAGTTCTTCAAACAACGTTCATTCTATCGACTAAATCAAATGCCAGAGGACTCAGTTCGAGCAGAACTCGATCGTCGCCTACTCGTTGACGTACTTGGAATTCCAGCCTCAATTCTTAGATCAGTTCGATTACTTCAGAAGAAGTGGTGTGCGGAACCATCCATAAAAGGATAGCTTGAGTTCAGGTGGTTCCGCACCTTGCTGAAGACGCTAAATTAGAAAACGGTACTTATAGTGGTGTCATCGCCGATATGCGAGTAGGCACTTTGTAGACGATCTGTTCTTATTTCTATCATGTAGTCAGATTCAAGCAAGGGTTGTTGGACTTTTACTCGATCACGTGCGGACCTTGGTCACGGACCGGTCTGTCCTAAATTCGCGCGACCGCGATGCCGTAGGCTCATTTATGGGTCATTACGATGCGTCATGCTACAGTTCGACTGCGGTCTTATGAGCGACGTTGGTTTCATAGTCTTCATCCGACGCGGTATTGTGGCGCGACTACCCGGGAACGACCGTTAGCACCGCACACTGGACGGCTACCTCGTAAGCGGGTGACTACGACGGCGGAGGCGGATAGGCTGGGCGCGCGATAAGGAGGGCGCTCCTGTGGTTCCGGTTTGTTCAGAACGATATCCTACCCGCACCCGGCGAGTGGAGCGGTCACGCTTCCGGTCCCGCAACCGAGCGGTCGTGACAAAATCCCGACCCCGAAACCTCAATTGTCACCGATCGGCCCCAAAGACCATCGGAAACGTACGCAAAATCTCAATAAATTTGCTGGTCACAATCGACATACGGGACTTGCGCCCCAGAAAGACTCACGTAAAGTAATCGGATCCCGGATCATCCAACTTTCGCTGAATGGTCTCTTGCAATAGTTAGCCCCGGATGCTTTTTCTGCACGATTGCAATAGCCTCGTTTAAATTCATTGCCTCTACGATTTCCGTAAAGCCCACCAGCGCCGGATGAAGCTCTTCCCCGTCTGAATTGACGTTGATCTCGCGATCCCAGAAATCGCGGTAGTCCTTTTCCCGACCTTCATGTATGACTGTGAACATGTATGTGTATTTCGACATGTTAATTTTTCCGGGACCTGTTCGTTGCAATCTCACTTACCTGCACATAACAACAGTGCTCAGCGGCAAGCGGAACGCTGGTCCGCTGCAGAGAATTATTATGTTCGTCCTGCACGATTACTGATTCAATCTTACGCACGTATAGGAATACCAGACTGTTTGATTTTCACAGATTGATAGCCATGCCGACTCAGTATTGCTGCAAGCGTGCGACTTTCTTCATCTGGGTCGGCGCATGGTCCAATAGTAATCGACTCAATCGGCAATTGACCTTCATTGAGAAAATCAATCTCAACATATGGCGTTAAACCATATCGACCGGACCTGAATTTGTTTTCCAACAACAACGACGATGTGGACGGTTGGTATATCTGACGGTATTCAGCCTCTTCTTCAAATCCCTCATGCTTGACGACACATGCGACGATATTGAACGTTGCTGCCAGCATGCCGAGAAGGTAACCCACCTCCACCTCACCGAAATCACTTTTCGCCAAGAATTCCTCAACGCGATCAAGCAAACGCACCACAACAGCTTCAGCGACTTCCTCACGGTAGATGACTTTTTCGAGTAACGGCATCCGGCCATCTGTGGTTGCCATTTCACCAGACTTGAATCCAATGCAATAACCAACACCTAGACCTGCGTATGCACGCCACTGGCTAAGCCGATTTACCTCAGATGAGTAACAAGCGATATATGTATCTACGGACACAAGGTTGGATATCGCTCTTTCGACGATTGGACGCGACTAGCGTTCCATATTTCCCCGCACCAATTGTTCCACCAACTCGACCCCGATTTCATATTCCATCGAATCATTCATCCGGCTTACATGCGTAGCCCAGATCTTGCCGGATTCAAGCATTCCAATCAGTGCACTTGAGTTTGTATAGTGAAAAATCACATCTGCCGGATTTGGTTCGATCAGATCTGCCAGTTCAAAACCTAGTGCTTTAGCCCACTCATCGATCTGGGCCACACGCCGTTGATATTCCGTCTCATTCATCGTTTGTTGTGTCGAGGAATCCACGAAGAACATAGCCACTGACTAACACGCAAGTCTACCCGATAGCGCGATACTGGGTCCTGTTTCGAGCAGGTCTGCGACAAACATTGTGGAAGAGACCATTTGTCGCCTAGTGCATCATTCAGTCTGAATTACAGATGTTTCCGCGGCGTTCGTCTAGCTAGCGGCCCAGGAGCTGGACACTTGAAGTGCCGTTCTGGCGGTCGACTGGCAACCTCCGAAAGCGGCCGGAGTCTCCGCTGCGCGCAATGGCCCGCAGCTCTGAAATCGGAGCAATTGTTAGGCGACATCGAAACTGCCTTAAAAACGACTCCGAAACTGCCGGTGATTTTCGCGCGACCGTAGGCGGTCGCGGCGAAGTCTGTCACGATCATGGAGTTTCAGTATGACGACGTTTTACCCATCCGATGCCATCGACCGCATCACGCCAACGGTGCAAGGTGCGTACACGATGAAGGGACCCGAGGAAGTCTTGACGATGAAGACCCTGCATGCCAAAGGCCATTCTCCATTGAAGATCGCGAAGCTGCTGGGGTGCAGTCACCATACGGTGTTGCGCTATGTCAGGAACGGTTTCGACGCCGCACCGCGGGAACTTAGGTATAGATAGGATGAAAGCTGTACAAGAGATTTAGGGATTTCTATTACACTACACTCGGCTCCAGAACGATACTAGTATCTCGCCTACGAACAACAATCAATGCGGCGGGCGGCGAATCACAACCTAAGCTCGTACAGTGCGCAACACTCTGTAAGGTGATCAGCCTTGACTGCGCGCGAGTCCTCGCACTTTCGCTAAAAATCCATCGTACGCTAAAGCGTGGAAGCCAGTTGAACGAGGTAAATACGGAAATTTGTAGCAAGGTACGCCATTAGCTTAATCGGTCATTCGGGACCGTACAAAGATACAAGGCAACGTCGAAGACTCGTAATCCAATCTGAAAAGTAAGTCGGTCTATGTGGACTGAAATTTCCCAAAAACAAATCCCAAAGTTAAACTCATCGATTCGCGTACATCTATACGAATGTGAAAGGGAGCGAGGCAGCACTTCAATATCCCATGTCGCGACCTCGTATCGAACCAGTCGTTGAGACTCGCAATCAATCCTGTGCGTTCACCTCCGTTCGATCTAACGCACCTTAACCGAAGGACGCGTCCTCAGTTTCCGAACCTTCCGAATCCGCGTCGTCTACTTGTTCAACATCCTTCATGGTAAGAGAAATCCGACCACGATTGTCAATTTCAGAAACTCTTACCCGTAGTTCTTGATTGTCGCTGATTCGATCTCGGACGTTGTTGACACGCTCGTGCGCTATTTGCGAGATGTGCAATAGACCGTCCTTCCCCGGTAGGATATTGACGAACGCGCCGTAGTCCTCAATGCGTCTTACAACGCCGGTGTAGATCTGGCCGACTTCTGCGTCCGCAACGATCTCTTCTATCCGCGCCTTAGCTGCTTGCATATCCGGGCGCGATTCAGCAAATATCGTGACTGTGCCGTCGTCCTTTAGGTCGACAACTGCATTGGTGTCCGCCTGAATTGACTTGATCACCGCACCACCTTTACCGATCACGTCCCGAACCTTGTCCGGTGCGATGCTCATGACAACAGAGGCCGGCGCAGACTCTGGTGGTTCGGCTCGCGGTTCTGCGATGACGCCGTTCATGTGATCGAGAATATGTAAACGTGCGTCTCGTGCCTGATTAAGAGCTTGCTCCATGATCACGTCGGTGATGCCCTCAATCTTGATGTCCATCTGCAAAGCAGTAACGCCGTTAGCAGTACCTGCAACTTTGAAATCCATGTCGCCAAGGTGATCTTCATCACCCAAAATATCGGTCAAAACGGCCGCGCGTTCACCTTCTAGCACAAGCCCCATCGCGACACCGGCTACGGCCGCGCGAATGGGAATTCCTGCGTCCATCAAAGCCAGAGACGTGCCACAAACACTCGCCATTGAGCTAGAGCCATTGCTTTCCGTTATTTCGGAGACCACACGAATCGTGTACGGATAGTCCTCAGCACTTGGCAACATCGGCTCAATTGCACGGCGAGCCAGACGTCCATGACCAATCTCCCGCCGCTTAGGAGAACCGAGTATGCCGGCTTCGCCTACGCTGTACGGAGGGAAGTTGTAGTGCAACATGAACTTGTCAAAGGTTGTACCGGACAATCCTTCAATTAACGCGGAATCTTTGTCTGGTCCTAATGTGGCCACCACAATCGCTTGTGTTTCGCCGCGCTGGAAAAGAGCAGACCCGTGCGCTTTTGGTAACAAACCAACCTCGACGTCCAGATTGCGCACATCGGTGGTGGTTCGACCGTCAATCCGTGGTTCACCATCGAGTACGCGCTCACGAACGATCTTTTTCTCAAACGATGCGAATGCGTCGGCTACCTCATCGGCGTCAAAACCTTCGAGTTCATCTACAGCCTTGCGACGCAAGTCATTGACTTGCGAAAGACGAGACGTTTTATCTGTTATCCGATAAGCATCGCCAAGTTGCGTGCCGACGCAGTTGGTTAATGCCTCATTCAACCCGTCGTTGCTTGGTGGGGGCTCGAATTCCCATGCTGGTTTACCGGCCTTGCTCGCAAGTCGTTTGATCGCTTCGATCTGCACCTGCATTTCTGCGTGTGCAAAAAGAACCGCCCCAAGCATTGTGTCCTCAGGCAACTCATGAGCTTCTGATTCGACCATGAGTAAAGCGGATTCAGTGCCTGCTACGACCATGTTGAGCTTGGACTTTTCAAGATCGTCGTACGATGGGTTGAGAAGGTATAGATTCTGAGCAGGATCGAATCCAATCCGCGCGCCTCCAATCGGACCGTGGAAAGGTATTCCCGAGATTGCTAACGCAGCAGAACAACCTATCATCGACAAAACATCAGGGTCGTGGGTCTTATCCGCCGACATAACGGTCGCAACAACATGGACTTCGTTTAAGAAGCCCTTCGGGAATAACGGCCGTAATGGCCGATCGATCAAACGACTTGTAAGGGTTTCTTTCTCAGAAGGACGCCCTTCGCGTCGGAAAAAGCCGCCGGGGATCTTGCCCGACGCATACATTTTTTCTTGATAGTTGACCGTGAGTGGGAAGAAATCCTGCCCAGGTCTCGCGTGAGGCGCACCGACTACCGTGCAAAGCACAACGGTGCCGCCCATGCTAGCCATAACTGCGCCGGTTGCTTGTCTTGCAACACGACCAGTTTCTAATACGACGGTTTCGCCAGCTAGCTCAAATTGTTCTTTAACAATACTCAATAGTTACTCCGTGACTACCGACGGAGACCTAGTTTCTGAATCAACGTCGAATAACGCTCGTATTCGTTTCGACTTAGGTAATCTAGCAACTTCCTTCGCTGGTCCACCATCGCTTTTAGTCCTCGTCGCGAGTGATGGTCCCCTTTATGGGTGTTGAAATGCTCCTGAAGGGAATTGATATTTGCCGTTAGCAGCGCGATTTGGACCTCGGGAGAACCGGTGTCGTCTTCGCTCCGCTTGTATTCAGATACAACTTTTTCTTTGGTCTCGGCGGTTAGTGCCATGTTTACTCAATGGGATGGTGAATGGTTTGAGGCTACGAGTCGGCGAGGGGCCACGTGGCCGCTTTCGATTTCGCCAATGCCTAAAAAATTGAACTCTCCATCTGCGCGTTCTTCGAGTAGTCTTACCCAACCGCGCGTAGGAGAGCATGGAGGAACAGGGACAGCCTGTCCCTGTCGCACTAGATATGCTGTGGGACGCGGCAATTTTATATCAAGCCAACCCTCAACCATCGACGAAACAGGTCTCAAAAACTCGTCAATTTGGCAGTTGTTCTTAGCTTCTACGAGATGTTTGAAGGTCACACAGTCCCGTTTTCTGAAATGTCCAACCTGAAGCCTATCCAGCTTGGACACGTGTGCGCCGCACCCGATGGCGTCGCCAATGTCCGCGACGAGGGTTCTTATATACGTGCCTTTAGTGCATTCAACGGCAAGCTCGAATGAGTTCCCCTCGAATTGCTTCAGCTCGTTCCTATAGATTGTGATTCGACGCGCCGCACGTTCAACTTCAATTCCCTGTCTCGCTAGCTTGTACAAGCGCTGTCCGTCGCGTTTGATTGCAGAATACATTGAAGGTATCTGATCAATCTCGCCCCGAAATGACTCAAGTACGTCTTCGATTTGACTGCGGCCGAGCTGCGGCACGGCTTTTCTTGCCGTGACAGTACCGTCCGCATCTCCCGTATCAGTCGCAACACCCAGCTGGACACCTACTTCGTATGTCTTGTTGGCGTTGAGACTATATTGTGAGAATTTCGTTGCCTCGCCGAAACACAGTGGTAGTACACCCGTTGCACGCTGGTCGAGGGTACCCGTGTGCCCGACTTTTCGAGCGTTGAATAGACGCTTGACGCGTTGGACTGCGTGATTAGAAGTCCATCCGAGTGGCTTATCGAGCACGATGACGCCGTCAACGACGCGACCGCTCGACCTCAAGCGTCGTCCCATATTTACGAGGATCGAACTCGAGCCAGCAACTCCTCGATGCGATTTGCTTCTGCTTCCGTTCTGTCGAAATGGAAGCGTAGTTCCGGTGTTGTTCTCATGCTATGGCGTTGCGCAAGTTCTGAACGGAAAAACCCTGCGGCGTTCCGCATGACCGAGATAAGTTCGTCCTCTGACGACGCTTCTGAAGCGCCACTGCATGCTACATATACGTCAGCGTACGCCAAGTCTCTTGAAACTCTAACGTCCGAGATCGTTACATCTGCCGCTGTGACTCGAGGGTCACGCATTTTGTGCCGAAGGAGATCAGTAAGTTCAACGCGTATGAAATCCGCTACACGCAGCTCACGCCCAAAATTCTTGGGTCGGTGATATAGCTTCTGTTTCGCGCTCACAACGCGCGTGCGACCTGACGGGTTTCGTAAACCTCGATCAGATCACCTTGGCGCACATCGTTGTAATTTCTGACGCCGATGCCGCACTCAACGCCGTTGCTCACCTCTTGGACGTCGTCTTTGAAACGACGTAAGGACTCGAGCTCACCTTCATAGATTACGGTGTTGTCGCGGAGTACACGGATGCGCTTGTTTCGGAAGACCGTACCTTCGACGACGAGACAGCCTGCCACTTGACCGAATCTTGGTGACGTGAAGACCTCACGTACTTCCGCAGTACCCACGATTTCCTCGCGCTCGTCTGGGATCAACATATCCGTCAACATCGCTTTTACGTCATCGAGCAATTCGTAAATTACTTGGTAATAACGAACTTCCATGTGATTGCGATCTAGTAGTACCTTGGCTGGCTTGTCTGCACGAACATTGAAGCCGAATACCATCGCATCGTACGTCATCGCCATGTTTACGTCAGATTCGTTGATACCTCCAATCCCAGACCCGAGGACGCGTACGGAGACCTCATCGTTACCTACTTCGCTGAATGCGTGAGTAATTGCCTCGAGAGAACCACGCACGTCCGCTTTCAAGATGACGTTTAGGACCCGTTTCTCACCCTTGCCCAAATGCTTGAACATGTTGTCCAATCGGGCTTGCTGCTGCATCTGTTGCTGCTGCTTCTGGCTCGTGTGCGCTCTGGATTCTGCTAGCTGACGAGCCTGACGTTCGTCAGGTGAAACCGTGAACCCTTCACCCGCTTCTGGAATGCCGTTGAAGCCTAATATCTCAACCGGGATCGAAGGCCCTGCCGACTTGATCTTCTTTCCTTGGTCATCGATGATCGAACGCACCCTGCCGTAATGCTCACCAGCGATAACGATGTCGCCTTGTTTCAATGTTCCGTTCTGAACCAACAGCGATACGACGGCGCCTCTTCCACGTTCGAGTTTCGACTCAATGACGAGCCCACGACCAGATGCTGCTGGTACAGAGTTAAGTTCGAGAATTTCGGCCTGAGCGGTAATCGCTTCAAGAAGGTCCTCGATACCCTCGCCCGTTTCAGCGGACACGTTGACAAACTGTGTTGTACCACCGAATTCCTCAGGTATTACTTCCATTCCTGCCAATTCAGTACGTACGCGCTGTGGATCAGCGCTGTCCAAGTCAATCTTGTTGACAGCAACGACCATGGGTACGCCTGCGGCTTTTGAATGGTTAACTGCCTCCTCAGTCTGAGGCATCACGCCGTCGTTCGCCGCGCAGACAAGTACAACGATATCTGTGGAATTCGCACCTCGAGCACGCATTGCGGAAAACGCAGCGTGTCCTGGGGTATCTAAGAACGTGATGTCGCCATGTGACGTTGTTAGGTGATAGGCACCGATGTGTTGGGTAATACCGCCCGCCTCGCCTGCAGCGACCTTGGACTTACGGATGTAATCGAGTAACGAAGTCTTACCGTGGTCGACGTGTCCCATAACGGTCACAACTGGGCAGCGCGGGAATTCCTCTCCTTCAACTTTCGTCGCCTCAATCAACTCTTCCTCTTGCGAGGTAGCGAATTTGACTTTGTGACCTAACTCCTCGACGATCAATGCTGCCGTATCTTGATCCAGTACGTCATTGATGGTGACCATGACGCCCAGCTCCATCAATTTTTTGATGAGCTCAGCGGCTTTGACCGACATTGCCTGTGCAAGGCTTCCAACTGCGATCGAGTCGCCGACTTCTACCTCTCTTACAACAAAAGCTGCAGGACGTTGAAAACCGCCGCCTTGTTCCAGCTCTTGAACACGGTCGAGAGGTTTTGCAGGAGTACGTCGTCGTCCGGTACGTGGGATGCGTGTGCGGTCGTCTTCGCCTCGTGTGATCTCCCGCAATCCACCGCCTCGGCGCCCATTGCGACCGGAACGTGCATCGTTTGTGCGTTGCCGACCACGAGAAGGGGTTTCCTTCTGTTTCGCGTATCGAGGCGCTTTTTCCGGTGTCGCACGTTGTGGTTCTGGCTTAGAAGTTTTTGCCGCTTTGGCAGCTTCAGCAGCTTTTACCTGTGCCTGTTCCGCTTCACGCTGCTTCGCTTCCTCGCTCTCGCGCTTCCTCTGTTCTTCCTCTTGGCGCGCTTGAATTCGACGTTCTTTTTCTTCCTGGTCCCGCTGCTCCGCTTCTCTTCGACGCGCTTGCTCTTCTCGAATTTGCGCCGCCTGACGTTTGAGTTCGCTCGTGGTATCTCTTGCTCGCGTAGTCTGTGAAGCGGTACCCGTAGCCTGCTTCGTATCCGCGATTGGCGTCGGCGCTGTTCGTCCTCCACCCGTCTTTACGACTACTGTCGCGGTACCGCTCGATCGACTGCCAGAATAAAGTTGCCCACGATTAACACGAGAACTCGCGTTTTGCTTTCGCTGAATTTGCTGCTCAGCAGTAGGTCTCGACGGCTGCGCTGTCTTGTGCACGGTCGGCGCGCTCTTCCCACCTCGAAAATGCGCACCGAGTGCTTTGATAGCGTCCAACTCCAGCTCTGAGTCCGCGTCGGCGCACTCAAAACCTAGGTTCGTCGCCAGTTCGACAACTTCCTCGGGTGTTCTCTTAAAGCTAGTTGCGACTTGTGCAACTGTGCGAGTCGGCATCTAGGCAGTTCCCTCTGCGTTCTTGTTCTTCAAGCGTTGCTTATCTCTTCTTCTTCTTCAAACCAAGGTTTACGCGCAGTAACGATAAGGTCGGCAGCGCGTTTCTCGTCGATCGATTCATCGATATCAAGAAGCTCGTCAATCGACAGTTCCGCTAAATCATCCATCGTGACGACGCCATTTTCCGCCAGCTGACTCGCTAACACGTCATCCATACCCGCCATGTAGCGAAGATCATCCGCAGGGACGGCTGTACCTTCCTTGGTCTCACCGGTCAATACTTCATCAAGCAAGATGTCACCGGCGCGATCGATGATTGCCTGCGCACTGTCAGCGTCCAGTGTTTTGGATGCGATCTTTAGATCTTCGGCGGTTGCTTCACTGACTTGCTCCAAGTTGACATAGCCAGCATCGAACAAATCTTTCGCAGTCTTGTTCTCGACCTCAAGCGAACTCACAAAACGCGTGACGGTGTAGTTCTCTTGACGAGCGATCTTCTCCTCATATTTCTCACGGCTTATGACCTTGAGTGTCCAACCCGTCAGCTCTGATGCAAGTCGAACGTTCATCCCATGTTCGCCTATCGCAGAGCCACTTTGATGTTCCTCAACGACCAGATCCATTGCGTGCGTTTCCTCATCAATCTCGATGCGCTGGATTTGGGCGGGTGCCATAGCATTAAGAACCAATTCGGCCGGATCTTCTGACCATAAAAACACGTCAATTTTTTCGCCGCAGATCTCACTTGAAATGCTTTGAATCCGGGAGCCTTTGATTCCGACACATGAACCGACCGCGTCGATTCGTTGGTCATTCGTACTTACCGCAACCTTCGCTCGACGTCCCGGTGAACGTGCAACGCCTCGAATCTTGATCACGTCTTCGTGAACTTCCGGGATTTCTCGCTTGAAAAGCTCGATGAGCATCCCGTCATGGGTTCGTGAAAGAAGGAGGTTTTGACCCCGATCTTCAGCAGTCACGTCTACTAGATATGCCTTGACCTGATCTTCCTTATGAAGGATTTCGCGTTTGCCGTCCCCGATAGGAATCAAGTTTTCGCGATCTAATCGACCCTCCGCCAGTTGTGGCAGCTCGAGGATAACCGAACGGGTTTCCTTGGTCTTGTTGTTGATGAGAAAGCGTGACACTTTGCCCGTCACCAACTCACCTATCCGTGGTCGATATTCAGCAACGATTCGCTCTCGTTCAGCGCGTCGGACCTCTTGGTTGATCACCTGCTTTGAGATCTGAGCAACAATTCGACCCATATTGACGTTTTCGTGAGGTTCTTCCCACGTTTGGCCGATATCCAGTACGGGATTCCGTTCCCTTGCCTGGTCAACGGTAAGATGGACTTCAGGATTGAACGGGATGCGTTCCTCTAGCTCTTCACCATTTGCTTGGTCTTCAACTTGATAGAACGGCATGTCAGCAGGATCTACTACATGCCAAATTCGAAAAGTCGATTGCGCATCGTTCTCCCAGTCGATCGCGACCCGGAATTCCTTGTCCGTTCCGTGTCGCCGCTTCGTCGCAACGGAAAGCGCCGACTCAATCGCATCGAATACGACGTTCTCCTGAATCCCTTTTTCATTGGCGATCGATTCGACCGCGCTTTTCACTTCTTTGAATCCCATGTTTCTCGTTTTGGCTATTCGAATACAGGAACCAGTCTGGTACGTCGCACTTGCGAAAACGGGATGATCTTCAACTCGTCATCAACTAAAACTGAGATCGACTCATCGCTGCAATGCTGCAAAGTACCTCGTAGGTGTCGCGTGCCATTGACCGGCAAATGCAAGCGTACGTCAACGCACTCACCAACATTTCGCTCATAGTGATCGTGCTTAAACAGCAAACGATCCATACCAGGCGAGGACACCTCCAAGTCGTAGGTTCCGGCGATACCGTCCTCTACTGCCAGGAGTGTGCCTAGTTGTTGACTCACCGTTTCACAATCCGCTACCGAAATGCCATTTGGTGTATCAATGTAGATGCATAGACGCCGACGGCGACCTATTCCTGTCTGTTCAACTCCCCAAAGTTCAAACCCGAGATGGTTGACTGTCGGCTCAACGAGTTTCTCTAGAAACGTTGTTCTTGGTTCTGCCAACGCTTTCCCTCGTAGGTGTCGATGCGACATTCCATGCCCACTGACCTTACCAGCGGTCAATCTGCAAATAAGTACGGGAAAAGGATCGTTACGACCTCACCTCCCGACCTTGCCGATGCGGGACGCGACTAAAACGATCCGCGGATCGTTGCGCGAACATGTGTGCGCAACAACCGTCGCGATAAATCACGACTGTCGGATTTCAGATCGAGCGCTAGACTGCCGTCGAGCGGATCGGAAGCACTCAGTACCGAATCTCAGAGGTGAAATTATATTTAAATCCCACAAAATGAATGGGTTACAAGCCCGATGCCTACATCCCACTACCTCCCTGATGCGATATCACGGCCGATACAGAGTTGAGAACGTTTTCACGATCGCGTTTCGTCACTCCGTGGGTACTGATACTCGACGATTCGGTATAAGAGCGCATTTAAGGCTTCGCTGAATTCCTATAGTTCTAATATATAGTGTTCTATGCAGGAGAGGTTTCTGATGTTCATCGCAATGAACCGCTTTAGGATTGCATTGGGTGCCGAAGAAGGCTTCGAAGAGGTATGGCGCGCGCGCGAGTCGTTCCTATCAGAAGTTCCGGGGTTTCTAAAGTTCAATCTACTCCGAGGACCGCAGAACGGTGACCATACCCTTTATGCATCCCACAGCGTATGGGAATCGCGCGATGCTTTTGAAGCATGGACGCAATCAGAGAATTTCCGAAAAGCTCATGCGCAGCGAAGTGCACCGAAAGGTACGTACTTAGGGCATCCTGAGCTTGAGTTATTTGAATCCGTACTTTGAGCTAGAACCGGTTCGTAATCAGAAATAGCATCAATTCAACAACGTCGTCGGTAAACGCATCGTAGTCTGGCGCTGCGTTACATGTCGGCTCTATCGATTTATATATTGGAAACCAAACCAGACCGATAAACCATGAAATCCAAGCTAACAACTCTGCGTTTCGCGAACACCCGTACAAGGGGGATCTAGACCGATGAGCGCACTATCGATTCCGACGCAGAAATCCGACCTTACGTTAGGCTGGTTAAACGCTGCACTATTCAATAAAGACGGGGAAATCGACGGTCCGATCCAAAACGTCGAAGTAGAAACAATTGGCACCGGTGTGGGGCTGGTCGGGGGTCTCTATAGATGTAGTTTGAGTTATGCACCGGCTGACACATTTGAACCATCCAGTGTCGTCGTAAAAATCCGTTCTGACGACCCCAAGAGTCTAAAAGTCGCGAAAACGTTTCTCCTTTATCAGAAGGAGGTGGCGTTCTATCACGACATTGCGCCATCGACACCTATAGTAGTACCGAAACTGCACCACTGCGCTTTCGATCCAAGCAGTCACGACTTCGTATTAGTGCTTGAAGACCTTGACCGATTGGATGTCCCTAACCAATTAATTGGCGGTAGTGAAGAACAGGGCAGAATCGCGATTCGGCACGCAGCGCGATTGCATGCTCGGTTTTGGAACAAGGTCAACGAACCACCACTAAAAGGTTACTTTTCACTCGTCGCACCAAGCTTCACAGTGAAAATCCATGTCGGATTTCACAATAGTGTTGCGAAAGTACTCGACGTATTCGCTCAACAGCTTTCCCCTGTCGCCAAGGACCTAATCAAGACATTTGGCAACAATCTCGCCGGCCATTACCACGAGATGGCGCAGGGTCCTAGGACACTCACACACGGTGACTACCGCCTAGACAATATGTTCTTCGGTCATGGCGACGACCCTGAGCTGGTCGTGATTGATTGGCAAACCAATGGTATCGGCGTCGGTATGGCGGATGTCGCGTATTTCATGGCAGGAAGCTTGGATCCTAACGTGCGTCAATCCATCGAACGTGACGCGATCGCCGACTACCACGAGATTACATCAGCCGAGGGTGGCGCGACCTGGAGTCTAGATGAATGTTGGCAAGCGTATCGTCAGGCTTTTGTTGCGGCAATGACAGTTCCCGTGATCGCTGCCGGGGAGCTATCCTTAGACAACGAACGGGCATTCGAGCTTGTCCAAACCGGAATCCGACGGATGAACGCGGCGTTGGAGCAACTCGATGTCGAAGAGTTCATGCCGCATCGAAGGTCCATTTTTTCCTTCGCGGGTTTCCAGTCAACACTAGCGAACCAAATGGCCCGCTTCGTACCGACGGGCAACCCTTGATACGCTGGAATTCCGACGATATGGCAGCTCAATCCGAGTAATAGAGTTTTCAGATGGCGCAGCACGTTGATTCTCATCTATCCGCTATCAAACGACATGTTCACCTTGTTGAACGAGACGGCAAATCCGCTGCGACGGTCCAACTGTCTCGTCATTTCGATGTCGCTTCACAGACGCTTTGGCATGCAATAACTTCACAAGAAGAAATTTCAAAGTGGTTCGCACCAGTTTCAGGGGACTTTAAAGTTGGCGGTTCTTATGCGATAGAAGGGAACGCAAGTGGTGTTATAGAGGCATGTGAACCACTTGCTCATGTTGCCTTAACCTGGGAATTCGCCGGTGATGTAAGTTGGGTCGATCTCCGTTTGAACAACGGTTCTCATTCGGGCTCGTCGTTTGACCTTTGCCACACATCGCTACTTTCGCCGCACTGGGCTCAGTATGGTGCTGGTGCGACCGGCGTTGGATGGGAATTGAGTTTCGTTGGTCTCTACCAATACCTGGTGCACCCCAACGACGCGAAAATCGATGAAGAAGCGTTCGTTGCATCGGACGCAGGTAAGCAATTTGTTCGCAGCAGTAGTCAAGGATGGGCAGAAGCGTCCATTCTGCCTGGTACGACCGCAGAAGCTGCCCTAGATGCCGCTAAACGAACGACCTCTTTCTATTTGGGTGTTTGATGTTCCTGAAGATCATCATGATTGCGGATCAACCTTTGTCCTACCAAAGTTGCCAGAGATTAGCTTTCACCTCATCTTGGGCGTGTAATCGACATCAAGATTTCCATGGACTAGCAGCTTAATTCGACACTTAATCAGAGATTACACGCGTTTTTAGACTCAATTTCGATGAGCTAAATTCAGTGGAAGAACTCTAAGAAAAATCGAACTTCCCCGACTGGTTGAACCATGTGTAGAACTTCGGGTTCGACGATTCCCGGTACTTCAGGTGAGAGCACGATGTCAATTTCGTACGGTTCTAGGACGCGATAGTTCAATCTGCCCTCTAAGACGACAATCCTCGCCCAAGTACCCGCTTTTGTTCGATGGGAAGTACGCAGACTGTTCGGAATAGATCGTTCACTGAATTCTGGCGAACTACCATAGCATGCGACGTTCGAAGGGAGCCTTGCCAACGCTCTAATTCCGATAGCTCGGAAACTGACATCCCCCTATCGGGGATGTCAGCGAAAGTGGTTGCGGGGGTAGGATTTGAACCTACGACCTCTGGGTTATGAGCCCAACAAGCTACCAGACTGCTCCACCCCGCATTCAGGTGAATTATATTTTCAGTCTATTGAAAACCGGTCGTTCCTAAAACCTTATCGACGACGTTTTTCTACCCTAATTCTTTGATTTACCTAACAAAATTGGTGCCGAAGAGAGGATTTGAACCTCCACGGGCATAGCCCACTGCCCCCTCAAGACAGCGTGTCTACCAGTTCCACCACTTCGGCGAAATAATCTTCTATTGAGGAACTTCTTCCTCCGGCGAGTCAGGTGATCCTTCGCCATCAGTCGTAGCTTCAACGTCCGGCTCGGGGGCCGTAAGTATAGGAAGTTCATCGCCTTCCAGTAGAGTCGAGTCATCTATGCTTGAATCGA
Source organism: Gammaproteobacteria bacterium (assembly GCA_026707905.1). Taxonomy (GTDB): domain Bacteria; phylum Pseudomonadota; class Gammaproteobacteria; order Pseudomonadales; family Azotimanducaceae; genus Bin55. The sequence continues at coordinate 37,019 of JAPOVY010000001.1, forward strand.
CGCCGACGTCCGGGATTTCCTGCTCAACTTCTGCTGCGGGTGTTTCCTCCCTGAACTCAAACCCACTTAGCCTATCAGCGCGTTGCTTCGCCGTATAGGCAAGCGCGAAGGTAATTACGAAGAACAGGATCGCAAGAATGGTTGTAACTTTTACTAGGAAAGAAGAACCACCAGTAGGTCCGAACATAGCGCCGGCGCTCCCACTGCCGAACGCAGCACCTACATCGGCTCCTTTGCTTTGTTGGATTAACACTAAACCAATCAAAGCGAGCGCATCAACGATGAGCAATATAAGAAGAACCGTTTCGACTGTACCCATAGCTAACTCTTCACCGCCTCACAAATTTGATTGAATTCGTCGACGTCCAATGACGCGCCACCCACCAGAAATCCGTCGATGTCGTTCTGAGCGATCAATTCCGACGCATTCGAAGCTTTCACGCTACCCCCGTAGAGGATTCGCAATTCGTCACTCTTACCAGATCCCTTCCTGTCAATATGATCTCGGATACGAGCCTGCATCTCTTGTGCGATCTCCGCTGTCGCAGCCTTCCCAGTCCCAATAGCCCAAACCGGTTCATAGGCGATCACTTCGTGCGAGTAATCCTGGCATTCCCAAACGTCCTCGACCGCGTTCAACTGTCGGTGCACCGCTTCAAACGCCAAACCAGACTCTCGCTCCTCCAACGTCTCCCCGACGCATAACACAGGGACTAACCCAGCTTCCGCGATCTTGCTGAATTTCTTCGCAACAACTGCGTCAGAATCACCAAACATAGCGCGCCGCTCTGAATGACCGACCAAGGCGAACCGAGCACCTAAGGTCTTAACCATCATCGCGGAAATTTCGCCCGTGTACGCGCCCTCTGGTTCACACCAGACGTTCTGTGCGCCAGTCGCGATGTCGCTATCGCGAAAGTAATCCGTCAACGACGCTAAATGTAACGCAGAAGGGAAAATCCAAACGTCTGCGAATTCAGGCCGCGCCAACTTACGCGTGAAGCACTCGCACAGTTCGAGGGATCCATTCATTTTCCAATTAGCCGCAACGACGGGTTTCCGCATCCCTCGACCCCAAACGCTCACTGCGACTCGAAACTAATTTTAGCCAGTCGAACCAACTTGAAGAACACAGGATCGAGCTCAGGTCGCGGCTGAAATCGCATTCGTCAGCTCATCCGCGAATTTGTTAGCTTCATCCGCTTCGTGATGTTCAACCATTACTCGCAACAGCGGCTCAGTTCCTGAAGCACGAACTAATATGCGTCCGTCGGCCTGAATAAGTGCTGAAAATTGCGCGATCAGCTCACTAACCCCTGGTTTCTGAAGTAACGCACTGGGATTCGGAGAAGGTACGTTGCGCTGAACCTGTGGCATCATCGGAACAGAAGCTACAAGCTGTCTCAACGACAATCCTGCTCGATGTATTGCCTCTACTACGCTCAATCCAATCAAGATACCATCGCCTGTATCCGCAACATTGCGCCAGATCAGATGACCCGACGGTTCGCCGCCTAGTCGCCACTCTCGAGACATTAGCTCGTCATAGACATTCTTGTCGCCGACATCGGTTCTAACGAAAGGAATTCCAATCTCATCGAGAGCGATCTGGAGTCCGTGATTGCTCATGACCGTACCCACCACCCCGCTATTACTTGAATTCGACGTCAGGTGTCGTTTTGCAAGTAGGTAAAGTACTTGATCCCCGCCGACTAGATTACCGCAATCGTCGATAAACAACACCCGATCGCCGTCGCCGTCGAAGGTAATGCCAAGATTAGCGTCTAGCTCACTAACAGATCGTTGTACCGCATCGACCGAAGTTGAACCCACTTCCTCGTTGATATTGGTGCCATTTGGCGCATCACCGATAAAGTGAAGGTCTTTAGCTACGTAGCCAAATGCTTGTGCAGCGATCTCCGATGTTGCACCGTGCGCACAGTCAACTACGATCCGTAGTCCGGTCTGACCAATTTGAGCTGCTTTTGCCTCTAACATCGCCACGTAGTCACGCGATGGTGAGTGCGCAACTGCCAACGCCACGAAACGCCTATCCGGGCTCTTACGATCAGAATCCAGAAGCCATTTTTCGATCTGATACTCGGCGTCGTTGTCTAATTTCGCTCCATCCTCCCCCAGCAACTTGAATCCGTTGTAACCATGAGGATTGTGGGACGCAGTCACCACGATGCCGAGAGTCGCCGGACCTACTTTGGTGCAATAAGAAACTCCAGGCGTAGGCAGAACGCCTAACGAATCAACTCGAGCGCCACCGTCCAGGATGCCATGCGCTAAGAAGGTTTCTAGCTCAAGGGACGATTGACGCGTGTCCCGTCCTACATAAACCAATGCATTCGGAGCGAGTGTATGAGTCGCCAAAACACGACCCAAGTGGTACGCAAATAAAGGCGTGATCGGATCACTACCAACCCGACCACGAATTCCATCAGTACCGAATAGTCTTACGTCCTCGGTCACGGGACGACGCGTCGAAACCGTTTTTATTTACGGATCAGTCGCGGGAGGTCCAAAAGGTGGCGTTTCCGGTGAACCACCTCGAATATTGGGATCCGTATCCGGTGTCGGTTCGGGTGTCGGATTGGATTCTGGTTCCGGCGGAACCTCTGGCGGTCGAGGATCTTGCCCACCCATGATATCTTCGACCTGCTCGGGGCTAAGCGTCTCATATTCGATAAGCCATTTCGCCATAGCGTGGAGTTTGTCTAAGTTAGACTCGACTATCTCCTTTGCACGCGCGTAATTTCGATCGATGACTTGACGAATCTCCTCGTCGATCTCGCGAGCCGTGTCATTTGACATTGTCGCCGACGGCGTACCTGCTGACATGCCAAGAAAGACTTCACCCTCGTTCTCGGCATACTGCAATGGACCCATACGCTCCGAAAACCCCCACTTGGTGACCATGTTGCGTGCCAACTGGGTCGCGCGTTCAATATCGTTCGACGCACCCGTTGTCACGGAATCCGGACCATTGATCAGCTCTTCCGCGATACGCCCGCCGAAGAGCGAGCAAATCTGTGAGTCTACCGCTGATTTACTCAAGCTGTAGCGATCTTCCTCGGGCAAGAATGTTGTTACACCTAGCGCTCGACCACGCGGTACTACAGTAATCTTGTAAAGTGTGTCGTGATCAGGCAGCGAATACCCTACGATCGCATGACCGGCTTCGTGGTAAGCGGTGTTGCGTTTTTCTTTCTCAGACATCACCATCGATCGGCGCTCAGCACCCATCATGATCTTGTCTTTCGCTTTCTCGAACTCCGCCATCGACACCTCAGCGCGACCACCACGTGCTGCAAATAGCGCAGCTTCATTGACAATGTTTTCGAGATCGGCACCCGAAAATCCCGGTGTTCCTCTCGCGATGAGGTCAGGCCTCACATCTTCAGCCACGACCACGCGGCGCATGTGTACTTTGAGAATCTGTTCTCGACCACGAATATCGGGTAGAGGCACAACAACCTGTCTGTCGAATCGTCCCGGTCGCATCAAGGCAGGATCTAGTACATCTGGTCGGTTGGTCGCTGCGATCACGATCACACCGTCATTCGGCTGAAACCCATCCATCTCTACGAGTAGTTGGTTTAAGGTTTGTTCGCGTTCGTCATGACCGTTACCTAAACCCGCACCACGGTGACGACCAACCGCGTCAATTTCGTCGATGAAAACGATGCACGGCGCGTTAGTTTTGGCTTCCGCAAACATATCTCGCACACGGGATGCGCCGACACCGACGAACATCTCAACGAAATCCGATCCAGATATGCTAAAGAAAGCGACCTTCGCCTCGCCAGCAATCGCTTTTGCAAGCAGAGTCTTTCCGGTACCTGGCGCACCGACCATTAGTGTGCCACGAGGAATACGGGCGCCTAACTTTTGAAATTTTGATCCATCGCGAAGAAATTCAACTAATTCCTGTACCTCTTCCTTCGCTTCATCTACGCCGGCAACGTCCGCAAAGGTTGTATCAACCTCTTCTTCGGTGAGTTTTCGTGCGCGATTCTTCGCAAACTGAAGTGGTCCTCCACGGCCACCTAACCCCTGCATATTTCTGAGCATTAGAGCGAATAATCCAACGATGAACAGCACGGGTAGCATCGCTAACAATAAGTTCATCCAAAATGAGTTTCCACTATCCTCAACGCTTTGGACTTCGACACCGTTCTTCAATAGGTCATCAAGAATCTGCAGATCAGGAATTCCGGTCTTGACTACCTTAAATTTCGTACCGTCTTTCCGAATGCCATAAAGCACCTTGTTATCTTCAACAATCGACTGAACCTTACTGTCTTCGACCTCTTCAACAAAGGACGTATAGCTAATTTCTTGTGGATCAGGTGAGCTTGTAAAGTTTGTGAACAAGGTCAGCGCGACGAGTCCGATGACCACCCACAGGAGCAAGTTTTTGGTCATACTACTCATTGCACGCACCGCAGATTTGGTCGCATATCACCCTCAATCATAGCACAACGAAAGTGCTCAATCGTCTCGTTTGCACTGACATTTGCCGATTTTCTAATAGTTTTCATTCTGTTGATTACACCTTCTGAAATACTGTGACATCAAAAACATATGAAGTTTCACTTTTTACGTTTTTGGTTCTTCGCATCGACATTTGGTGATGGGACCATCGCTACTGAATCGTTTATTGCTAGGACGATAGAAATCAAGATTGGTGCCGTTAATATAAATCCACGTTTTATATTAACTAACATATATTCCAGATTCCGATTCGATATACCTATCGTATTTAGATATATTCAACTTTTTCGATTCTGTATCTGATGAGTTGATCGACACCATCTATTTCTACTACTTCGCCTTGTTCTCGCGAAATCAATGCTCTCGCGACGGGAGTATTGATCGAGAGCTTCTGTAAAGCAACATCCGCTTCGTCTTCACCAACGATTTGATACACGTTTCGTTGCTCCGTCGTCATATTTAATAAAGTTACCGTCGTACCGAACACAACACGACTACTTTCGGCTAATTTCGTTACGTCTATGACTTGAGCACTCGCTAGGCGCGACTTAATCTGTGCGATCTTCGCTAGCACCATACCTTGCTTGTTCTTATTGGCGTGATAATCAGCGTTTTCACTTAGGTCACCATGTTTGATTGCTTCGCCGATAGCGTCCGCGATTTCACTTAGCGATATTTCTAGGTTTTCAAGTTCTTCTCGCAACTGCGCTTGACCATTAAGGGTCATGGGTATCTTCACGTAGTCAATCCTTCATGTAGTTCCTGTAACGGGCGTACGTTTTCAGATTTCCCATCGCGGATCGCGGCGCATATTGCCATCCCGCCGGATAACGTTGTCGTATAGGCGATCTTGTGTTTCAATGCCAGCCGTCTGATGACCGCCGAATCTGCAATTGACTGACTCCCTTCTGTGGAATTAATAATCAATTTCACATCGCGATTTTGGATTAAATCGGAAACATCTGGTCGACCTTCTGTCACTTTATTCACGCGTTCAGTCTTGATACCGGCTTGCTCGAGAACTTCGGCTGTGCCTCGCGTCGCAACGATATCGAATCCTAGATCGATGAGTTCATGACCGATTGGCGTTAGAAACGGTCTATCCGATGCCTTTACACTTAAAAATACGAGTCCCGAACGCGGTAATTCGACACCCGCTGCGAGCGAAGCTTTATAGAAAGCCTCGGAAAACGTCTCACCTACACCCATTACTTCGCCAGTCGACTTCATCTCCGGTCCCAATATCGGGTCAACACCCGGGAACTTGATGAAGGGAAATACCGACTCCTTTACAGAAATATGCTTCGGTTGACGTCCATTGGCAAATCCTTGACTCTTTAGAGACTGACCAGCCATGCAACGTGCCGCAACTTTCGCCAGCGAGGTCCCAATACACTTCGATACGAACGGAACGGTTCGTGACGCCCGAGGGTTTACCTCAAGAACATAAATCTCATCGTTTTGAATCGCCATTTGTACGTTCATCAATCCGACAACGTGGAGTTCTTCCGCTATCGCAACGGCCTGACGACGAATGTCTTCCTGAATCTCTTCACTGAGGTCGTGTGGGGGCAACGAGCACGCAGAATCCCCAGAATGTACACCCGCTTGCTCTATGTGTTGCATGATCGCGCTAACGACGACTTCCTCGCCATCTGAGACGACCTCAACATCCACTTCGACGGCTTGATCTAAGAAGCGGTCGAGCAATACCGGCGCAGCATTCGACTCCGGCAAAGCATTTTCGAGATACATGCTCAGCTCACGATCGTTGTACACGATTTCCATAGCGCGACCTCCCAAAACGAAACTCGGTCTCACGACGATCGGATAGCCAATCTCAGCTGCTGCACTCAGACCTTCCTCGATTGAAACAACGGTCGAGTTTTTAGGTTGTTTTAGATTAATTCGTTCGATAAGTTGCTTGAATAGTTCTCGATCTTCAGCGCGCGTAATCGCTTTCGAGTCCGTTCCGATGATCTTTACACCTAACTCGGATAGCTGGTCGACCAGCTTGAGTGGTGTCTGCCCGCCAAATTGGACGATGACCCCATCGGGTTGTTCAATGTCGACGATGGCTAGCACGTCTTCGAGCGTAACAGGTTCAAAATACAGTCGATCGGACGTGTCATAGTCCGTTGAGACGGTCTCTGGATTACAGTTCACCATGATGGTCTCATAGCCGTCTTCGCGCATTGCCAAAACGGCATGTACACAGCAGTAGTCGAATTCAATACCTTGACCAATTCGATTAGGTCCACCTCCCAGCACCATGATCTTTTTCCGATCGCTCGGGTCCGCTTCACACTCCTCTTCGTAGGTCGAATAGAGGTACGCGGTTGCAGCGGAGAATTCCGCTGCGCAGGTGTCGACCCGTTTATATACAGGGTTTACGCCCGTTATTTTTCGGTGCTCACGAACCTTAGACTCGTCCTCACCAAGCAATTCCGCGATACGGGCATCACTGAAGCCGTCCCGTTTCAGCCGTCGCCAATAGGCTTCATCAAACGACTCAAGGGAACGCGAAAAAATGTCTCTCTCGGTATTGATCAGATCCTCAATTTGAGCCAAGAACCAGGGATCAATCGCAGTCATGTCATAAAGTTGATCCACGCCTATCCCATAACGAATCGCATCGCCAATGTACTGCAACCGATCTGCGCCTGGTTGACGAAGATTTGCCACTAGATTACGTTCGTCATCAGTGGTCTCGACGCTTACGATCGAATTGAACCCCGTCAAATTGGTTTCGGTACTCCGCAGCGCTTTTTGAAGCGACTCTTTAAACGTACGCCCGAACGACATCGCTTCGCCGACGGATTTCATCTGTGTCGTCAGTCGATCATCAGCCTGTTCGAACTTCTCGAACGCGAAACGTGGTAGTTTGGTGACGACGTAATCAATCGAAGGCTCAAACGACGCTGGGGTCGCACCCGTGATTTCGTTATCAAGCTCGTCAAGGGTGTATCCAACCGCTAGTTTTGCAGCTACCTTGGCGATCGGAAACCCCGTTGCCTTCGACGCCAATGCTGATGATCGGGACACCCGGGGGTTCATTTCGACAACGATCATTCGTTCACTCTTTGGATCCGTCGCGAACTGAACATTCGATCCACCCGTCTCTACGCCGATTTCACGCAACACCGCGATCGACGCATTCCGCATGGTCTGATATTCCTTATCAGTCAACGTCTGAGCGGGTGCTACGGTAATCGAGTCGCCTGTGTGAACTCCCATAGCATCGACATTCTCAATCGAACAGATGATGATGCAGTTGTCCTTTCGGTCTCGGACGACCTCCATCTCGAATTCCTTCCAACCAAGAAGCGATTCGTCGATTAGGAGTTCATTCGTTGGCGAAAGGTCTAGTCCTCGCGTACAGATTTCAATGAATTCGTCTTCGTTGTAGGCGATCCCGCCACCTGAACCACCTAACGTGAATGAAGGACGGATGATGCACGGATAGTCAACGAGCTTCTGGACCTGTAACGCATCCTCGAGGTTATGCGCGATCCCTGAACGAGCCGTTTCAAGCCCGATACTAGCCATCGCCTTATCAAATAGCTCACGATCTTCGGCTTTGTCGATGGCTTCTTTGCTGGCGCCGATCATCTCGACACCGTACTTTTCTAACACGCCTTCCCGTACTAGATCGAGCGCACAATTAAGTGCTGTTTGACCACCCATCGTTGGAAGTAACGTATCCGGTCGCTCACGCTCGATGATTTGTGCGACTGTACGCCACTCAACAGGCTCGATGTAGGTGCGCGTCGCCATCGACGGATCCGTCATGATCGTCGCAGGATTGGAATTCACGAGGACGACCTCGTATCCCTCTTCTTGCAGCGCTTTGCATGCTTGAGCGCCTGAATAGTCGAACTCACAAGCTTGGCCGATCACAATCGGTCCCGCGCCGAGGATCAGTACCGAATCAATATCTATTCGTTTAGGCATTCGCGCGTCGCCTATCTTCCCGCATTAGATCGATAAAGCGATCAAATAGGAATCGACAATCCTGAGGACCAGGACTTGCTTCAGGATGACCTTGGAAGCCAAACGCCGGTACATCGGTCCTGCTTATACCCTGCAAGGTTTGATCGAATAAGGAAATGTGGGTCGCCCGAAGATCGCTAGGCAACGTTTCTCGATCGACGGCAAAGCCGTGGTTTTGACTCGTGATGATGACCGTTTCCGAGTCCAAGTCAAAAACCGGATGGTTTGCGCCATGGTGGCCATACGGCATCTTCATGGTGCTTGCGCCACTCGCCAAAGCTAGTAACTGGCAACCAAGGCAAATACCGAAAATCGGGATGCTCTCGTCTAGAAAGTGCTGAATCGCTTCGATCGCGTAATCGCACGGATCGGGGTCACCGGGCCCGTTAGACAAAAAGATGCCATCAGGTTTATGTGAAAGCGCTTCTTGAGCGGGGGTTGCTGCCGGAACAACGATAACCTCACAACCTCGATCTATTAATAACCGAAGGATGTTGCGTTTGACGCCAAAGTCGTAGGCTACGACCCGATATCTTGTGCCGACAGGCAAGTTAAATCGTTCAACGCCACTTTCGCTATACCAACTACCTTCCTTCCAGACGGTCGTCTCTTTCTGGGTTACGATCTTGGCTAAGTCCATCCCAGTCAATCCGGGAAATTGCTGAGCACGGTCGATCGTGTCCGATTCTGAAACAGCCGAACCGGCGCTGATGCACGCGCCCATTGCACCGCATTCTCGAATGTGCCTTGTGAGCTTTCGAGTATCGATATCCGCAATCGACACGACCTGCTGTGCCGCTAAAAAGTCGGTTAAGGATGCCTGTTCCCGCCAGTTTGAGGATCGAAGCGGCAAATCTCGAATGACGAGACCTTCAGACCATACTTGCGTCGACTCGAAGTCAGCTTGATTTGTACCGGTATTACCAATATGTGGGTAGGTGAGCGTAACGATCTGACGTGCGTATGAAGGATCCGTCAGGATTTCTTGATAGCCCGTCATCGACGTGTTAAACACGACCTCACCGACCGCATGGCCTTCAACCCCGATAGAAGTACCGTGGAAAACCGTGCCGTCTGCCAACGCGAGAATCGCAGCATCCACTAGTGGTTAGCCTCGATGCTGCTAAAACGTATGCAGAGGTTAAAAAAAAGAGGAGAGCACTCCTCTTTTACTGCCAAAATCAACGTATCACGCTCCGAGTCCGAGGACGCTATCCATATCGAAGAAACCAGTTTCGCCGCCATCGAGTTTAGCAGCGATGAACCTAACCGCTCGGATCGCTCCTGCGCCGAAATTCACGCGGCTCTGGGCACGATGGGTGATTTCTACTCGTTCACCCGTTCCTGCATACACCACGGTATGTTCACCGACAATGTCGCCGCCTCGAGCTGAGTGAAATCCGATGGTTCCTTTTTCCCTCCGACCCGTGTGGCCGACTCGACCATGCACCGCCTTGTCGTCAAGTGCTACTTTTCTGGCGTCCGCGACAATCTCACCCAAGCGTACCGCGGTGCCTGACGGAGAATCGTTCTTCAATGAATGATGAATTTCAAAGATCTCAATATCAACCTCATCTCCAAACGCTTTGGTCGCCATTTCCACCAACTTGAACGTAATGTTCACACCAATACTCATATTTGGTGACATAAGTATCGGTACGGATTCAGACGCCACCTTAACTATCGCAAGTTGTTGACCAGACAAGCCGGTCGTACCGATGACTAGACCCTTGTTTTCGTTCTTGCAGGATTCAGTGGCCTCAACACTCGAATCGGCATGGCTGAAATCAACCAACACATCACATTGCCGTACAGTGTCAGCAATTCCTTGAGTGATGGCAACATCTAAGTTGCCGACTCCCGCAACCTCTCCCGCATCGCGGTCGATCGCACCACTACTCGGATGGTCGCACGCACTGGTTAATTGAAGATCATCGCTCGCGGTTACAAGCTGTGTGATCGTACGCCCCATTTGACCAGCGGCGCCACAAATGCCGACACGCGTCACTCAGAGTCGCCATTGTTGTTGAAATAACTCTTTATCTTTTCAAACCAACTATCGTGCGTCGGACTGTGCTTGCCAGGCGCTTCGTCCAACGTCTCCTGGAAAGCTTGCAAAAGCTCCTTTTGCTTCGCATTCAATGACCTAGGGGTCTCAATCACCACCTGACAGATGAGATCCCCGTGCCTCTGGTCGGAGCGAATTGCTGGCATGCCTTTCCCTCGCAGTCTAAATTCGCGACCGCTTTGCGTCCCTTCCGGCACCTTGATACGTAGCTTACCGTCGAGTGAGGGTACTTCGAGACTTGCTCCGAGTGTCGCGTTTACGAAGGAAATTGGAACACGGCAATGCAAGTTCCGTCCATCACGTTCAAAAATCGGGTGCGGCTTAATCGCAAACTGGATATATAGATCGCCGATCGGCCCACCTCGCAATCCATCGCCACCTTCGCCGCGTAACTTTAAGCGCATGCCATCGTCGATGCCAGGTGGTACAGTGACTGCGAGTGACTTGCGTTTTGGTCGTCGACCACGTCCGTTACAGGCTTGACACGGCTGCTCAATGATCTGACCTTCGCCGTGACATTGACCGCACGTCGATGCAACGCGCAAAAATCCTCGATTGATGGCTTGTTGTCCTGTCCCATCGCAAACCGGACACGTTATTGGCGAAGTACCTGGTTTCGCACCCGTACCTTGGCAATCGTCACAGTGACGAAGTGCATTAACATCGATTTCTACCGTGTCGCCACGCGCCGCTTGCTCAAGCGTAATTGAGAGATCGTATTGAAGATTCTCGCCGGGTTCGCCACCATGACGTCTCGCTGAACGCGTTCGACCACCAAACACGCTACTGAAAATGTCGTCAAAGCCACCGAATAGATCTTCAAAGCCCTGCCCGTCGAAGGAGAATGCGCTGGAACCGAACTGTCCCTTTAAGCCTTCTTGGCCATATTGGTCATAGACGGTGCGTTTTTCCTTATCAGATAGCACCGCGTAAGCTTCACTGACCTTCTTGAAGTTTTCCTCGTCTTCCGCAGAAGACCCATCACTCCGATCAGGGTGATACTTCATAGCTAACCGACGATACGCCTTTTTTATATCGCCATCGCTCGCGTTGCTTTGTACGCCGAGTACTTCGTAGTAGTCGTCAGACATGGCTAGTTAGGCATCGTGGATCACGAGGAATGTGTCGTGAGTAGCGATTGTTGCATCGTACCCGCTCAATATGAGCGAAGGACCGTCCATGGCTCGTAGAACGATCCTTCGAAATGGAATTATGCAACAGCGTTTCTCCCACGGAGATCACTTCTTGTCGTCGTCCTTGACCTCCTCAAAATCTGCGTCTAAGGTATCGTCTGATCCGCCACTATCGGCTGTATTGTCAGTTGTACCGTCGCTCTCGGGTTGCTGCTCGTTCGCCGATGCTTCTTGATACATACGCTGTATTACTGGTGCAGAAATCTTCGTCAAGTTCTCAAGTTTCGCTTGAATCGCATCCTTGTCATCCGATTTAGTCGCTTCTTCCAGTTCCTCGACTGCTTTCTGAATATCGGCTTTTTCGGCATCCGTCGCCCTATCGCCGAATTCCTCTAGTGATTTTCGTGTCGAATGCGCTAGTGCGTCCGCTTGGTTGCGGAGCGTGACGAGCTCCTGGAACCGCTCGTCTTCAGCGCTATGCGTCTCAGCATCCTGCACCATCTTTTCAATGTCTTCAGGCGACAAACCACTGGATGCCGTGATGACGATCGATTGTTCCTTGTTGGTCGCAAGATCCTTAGCCGATACATTCAATATGCCATTTGCATCGATATCGAACCGGACTTCAATCTGCGGTACGCCACGCGGTGCAGCTGGAATGTCCTGCAAGTCGAAACGACCCAGTAATTTGTTGTACCGGGCTTCCTTTCGCTCTCCCTGTAACACTTGAATCGTGACTGCGCTTTGGTTGTCTTCGGCTGTTGAGAAGACTTGCTCTTTGCGCGCTGGAATGGTCGTGTTCTTGTCGATTAGGACGGACATCACACCTCCCAACGTTTCTATACCTAGGGACAGAGGCGTCACATCCAAAAGAAGGACATCTTTCACGTCGCCTGAAAGAACGCCGGCTTGAATCGCGGCACCCATGGCGATCGCTTCATCCGGATTCACGTCCTTGCGCGGCTCACGTCCAAAGATCTCTTGGACTTTCTTCTGTACGAGTGGCATACGCGTCTGACCACCGACCAGGATGACCTCATCGATGTCACCGACTGCGAGACTTGCGTCTGATAACGCGATACGACAAGGTTCCATCGTACGATCGACAAGCCCTTCTACCAGTGCCTCTAACTTGGATCGAGTCAACTTCATCACCAAGTGTTTGGGTCCGGTTTGGTCCGCCGTGATGTACGGCAGATTGATATCGGTCTCTTGACTCGTAGAAAGTTCGATCTTTGCGGTTTCAGCCGCTTCCTTAAGTCGCTGCAGCGCAATCGGATCGCTATGCAGGTCAATACCGTTTTGAGACTGAAATTCCTCAGCGAAGTATTCAATGATCCGAAGGTCGAAGTCTTCGCCACCTAAGAAGGTATCGCCATTCGTGGATAACACCTCAAACTGGTGCTCACCTTCAACTTCGGCAATCTCAATGATGGAGACGTCAAAGGTTCCGCCACCGAGGTCATAAACGACGATTTTCGCATCGCCGCGTTTGTGATCCATACCGTAAGCAAGGGCGGCAGCGGTCGGCTCATTGACAATACGCTTAACGTCCAAGCCGGCGATCTTGCCAGCGTCTTTGGTTGCTTGACGTTGTGCGTCGTCGAAATAAGCAGGAACCGTTACCACGGCATCGGTCACCGGTTCACCGAGATAGTCTTCCGCCGTCTTCTTCATCTTCTTCAGAATTTCGGCAGAAACTTGAGGAGGCGCCATCTCCTCACCTTTTGCGGATACCCATGCATCACCGTTAGCTGCCTTCACGATTTTGTATGGCACCATATCGATGTCTTTTTGTACGACGCCGTCTTCGAAGCGTCGACCAATGAGTCGCTTGATTGCGAACAACGTGTTGTCTGGGTTCGTAACAGCCTGACGCTTAGCGTTTTGACCGACTAGGATTTCACCGCTGTCTGTGTACGCGATGATCGAAGGCGTCGTTCGATCGCCCTCTGAATTTTCAATGATTTTGGTTTCGTCGTCTAGCAGCACCGCAACACACGAATTCGTTGTGCCGAGGTCAATGCCAATCATCTTGCCTGCCATGGGATTTTCCTTGCTTGTTTCGATTGTTCGTTTTATTCTGATTTCGCATCGCAACTTTTCGCGATGCCTATTGGATATATGGGTACTAATCCAGATATATCAAGCGAATTCCGTTCGGATTTACGCGTCGTCAGCTGCCTCGTTCTCTTGCGTCGGCACCTCTTTCGCAACGACCACTTGAGCTGCTCGGAGCACACTACCATCAAGCAGATAACCTACCCTAAGTACATCAATGATCGTACCTGGTGCTTCGGTCTCACTCGGAACGATCGCTTGGGCTTCGTGGAATTGTGGATCGAACTCATCACCGATTGGATTCGACAATTCGAGACCTTCACCGATGAGAACTTTGTCAAACTCTTTGATCGCCATTTGAATCGCCGTCACGACCACGTCGGTCCGCTCATCTTTCTCAATCTTTTCCAGTTCGTTCGCCGTTTGATGAAACGTATCAGCAACCAGCATCAGACGGGTGAGTAAATCGCGTCTTGCACGATTGACTGCTCGTGTCATGTCCTCGCGGCCGCGTCGAGTTACGGTCTGCGTTTCAGCCTTCGCGTAACTAACTTCGCGTTGCGATTCGGCCAGTTGACCTTCTAAGTCAATGAGCTTTGAGGTCAATTCGTTGACCTCGGCCTTTAGCAGCTCAATCTCTGTAGGTTCAAGCGACTCTGCATCAGCTTCGTCTTGTATTTCGACATCAACCGAGACGCTCGGCTCTTCAGCTTCACTCGACGCTGCTTCTTGATCGCTTTCAGTCGTATTGGTAGACTGCGAATGGCTATCAACCTCTTCCGTATCCGATCCTTCCGACGTAACCTCGGGTGAATCTTCAGTATCCGACTTCTTTTGCTTCGCCATCGAAAGCTAGCCTTCCTCGTAAAGCTGATGCGACCTCTCTATCACGCATATGGTGGTAGATCGATCAAAACTCAAGTGGTAAAGGTCGTAATTTTCTTAATTAAGTTCGTTCAAACACATGACCTAATACGCGAGAGGTCACGTCAACTAGCGGTACGACCTTCTGGTACGACATGCGGGTTGGTCCAATAACGCCCAACACGCCAGCAACCTTCCCCTTCACTTCGTATGGTGCCGTTATCAGACTGTAGTCTTCGAAGGGTTCGTAGCCGGATTCTTGGCCGATGAATAAACGGACACCCTCGCCGTCAATACAAGCATCCAATAGATGTACGATCGAGGATTTGCTTTCAAACGCTTCTAAGAGCTGTTTGATCTTCACTGACGAAGACGTGGAGGACACGAGATTACTTTCGCCCGATACGACGAAATCATGCTCTGACTCGACGAATGTCTTCGACGCAATGTCGAACGCGCGTTGAAGCATCTCGTTGATTTGCGCCTTATCTTGCGACATGCTATCGAGCACGCCTGTCCGAATCGCTTCTAACGAACGCCCAGCGAAAGCGTCATTGATGTAGTTCGCTGCTTGTCGAAGTTCTACATCCGAGTACGCTCTTGATGTCTCGATCACGCGGTTCTGAACTTCACGCTCATTCACAATCAGGATCGCTAGGACCTGTCGACCTGTTAGTTGCAGGAATTCGACCTGACGTAATGAAATCTGTTCTTCCCGTGGGACGGTGACCAATCCTGCCATTTGTGTGACTTCAGAAAGCAAATGTGAAGCAGACTCAAGCAGGTCCTGAGTTGATTGATCTCGAGACAACTCATCCCACACGTGTCGTTCCGCGTCCCGATCAAGCGGTTCGTAAGAGATCAAGCCGTCAACGAAGAAACGAAGTCCGTGCTGGGTAGGTATACGACCTGCCGAGGTGTGAGGGGAGCTTACGAGACCAAGTTCCTGTAACCTGGCCATGTTGTTACGCACGGTCGCGGAACTAACAGAATATCGACTTTTCTTGGCGACCGTGCTGGACGATACGGGTTCGCCATCCACGAGGTACTCTTCTACCAAGACCTTGAAAAGGTGTGCGGCTTTCTCACTGAGATCCAGGTTCGTATCAAGATGTGAATCTCTAAAATGAGAAAAACTGCTTCGTTCCATTATTCTCGCCGTTTCTGTCCTCAAAACGACTTCAAAACTAACTTAAGCGCGTCGATGCTCGCATACCTGACCGTGCGCAATTTCGCGCTCGTAGCCGACCTTGAATTGCACTTCGCGGGTGGTCTTACAGTCATTACTGGCGAGTCCGGAGCTGGTAAGTCTATATTGTTGGATGCACTCGGGCTAGTCTTGGGGCAACGTGCGTCGAGAACGCAAATTCGGCCGAATTCCGATGAATGCGAAGTTTGCGCCGAATTTGACATTAGCAACGCTCCGCAATCCCAACGCCTGCTTATTTCTAACGGTCTTGACGACAAGGACGAGTCAACTCGATGTGTCGTAAGGCGAATCGCTTCGGTCGACGGTCGATCGCGCGCTTGGGTGAATGACACACCTGTAAGTCTTGCAACCTTGCGTGAGTTATGCAGTTCAATGGTCGCGATTCATGACCAATTTGCCCAACAGCAACTACTAGGCGTAACAACACAGCTTTCCTGGTTTGACGACTTCGCCGCACAGCCACAGATTGTCGAAGAAGTGAAGGAGTCTTTTCGTAACTGGCGCGGCCGCGCATACGAATATGAATCGGAACGTCAGCGAATCAACAATGCGCTTGAACGTCGCGAACTCCTACAGTATCAAGTTGAAGAGCTCGATGCGTTTCGACTGGAAGAAAGTGAATTTGAGCAACTTTCAAACCGTTACAAACGCCTGAATCAGACGCAAAGCATCTTGGCAGCTGTCGGTCAAGCTGTCGCTGCACTAGAGGAGAACCACATTCCAGGTATCGGCCGTACCCGTACCGAGTTGGACAGAGTGGACGACAAGTCTCCTGAACTTGATTCTGCACGAGAGTTACTCGACGGCGTCGAGGTAGGTGTCGATGAGAGCATTCGACAATTACGTGCTTACGCGGACGCCTTAGCCATGGACGAAGACTCATTAGACGAGGTAGCCGAGCGTCTTGATCAAATCCATGATCTTGCGCGCAAACATCGTGTACCGTCCACTGACCTATATTCGAAAGCACTCGAACTGCATAAAGAGCTCGACGCTTTGAACGAAAGCGAAAACCAACTTACCGTATTGCAGGAATCGGTTAAAACCGCGCTCGCGGAGTACCGCCGATGCGCGAACGAGCTGTCAGAATTAAGGAGTCGAGCAGCGAAGCCATTCGCCAAAGCCGTTATGACGACATTAAATGATATCGGCATGAAACAAGCCACATTCAAAGTCGCATTTGTCGAATCCGAGGCTGAAACAGGACACGAACGAGTCGATTTCGCTGTTTCTGCGAATTCACGTTATGAGCCAGGACCTTTAAAGGCGATTGCGTCCGGAGGCGAGCTCTCGCGCATAAGTTTGGCGATACTGGTCGTTGTCGCGTCTAATTCAAAGCTGCCATGTCTAATACTCGACGAAGCGGATATTGGCGTCGGTGGAACTACTGCCGATGAGGTCGGTCGAATGTTGGGCCGCTTGGCTGAGCATACACAGGTTGTGTGCGTAACACATGCACCCCAAGTCGCGGCGCTAGGCGACACGCACTTGCGGGTATTGAAGACACGCGAGCAGGACATTGCGGCGTGCGAATTGACTGGAGAAGATCGTATAGAGGAACTCGCCCGAATGGTCGGTGGCCATCGTATCAATGCGGAATCGCGCAAGTACGCGTCTGTACTCCTCGAGGAAGCACAGGAATTCAACCGAACGCAACTAGCAAAATGACTATTTACCGCTTACTAATCTGTATCTTCGCGGTATCGACGATCGTCGGATGCGCAGACGGATTGTTGCACCGATTGGATCAGCAACAAGGGAACTTGGTAACTGACCGAATGATCGAGCAACTCAAGCCCGGTATGAACCGAGAGCAAGTCGTGTTCATCATGGGTCAGCCTATTCTTAAGAACTCGTTCGATTCTGATCGATGGGATTACATCTATACCTTCGCTCCGCGCAGCCAAACTCCTGAAAAACGCTATATAACCCTCTATTTTGAAGACGGGTTACTTGCTCGACTAGTCGGAAATTACGAGCAGATGGAAAACGATACTGAAGACGAGCCGGAAGACAATCTCGGCGGCATATTCACGCTTCGCAACGGCGATTAGAACGGCGGCCTTTTACCGTAGGTAAATTACCGAGACCATCCGACAGATTTAACCGGAAGAAGGGATTCCCCATGGACGATCCGAGGCCGTTGATTTTCGATGGTTTAAAAGTCATCGACGCTGGATCATGGGTCGCTGGACCCGTTTCCGCGACGATGCTCGCCGACTATGGCGCCGAAGTCATCAAGATCGAGATGCCAACGGGCGATCCTTTTCGTCGCCTAGCAACGGGTCCTGGTACACCCGACGCCGATATCGACTATGCATGGGCGCAGGACGCTCGCAACAAACGATCGATCGTATTGAATCTGAAGACTCCAGACGGTGTGGATATCCTCAGACGTTTGGTTGAGGATTGCGACGTCTACGTCACGAATTACCCTCTGCCGATGCGCCGCAAGTTGGGTTTAACCTATGAAGATCTAAAGCAAGTCAACAAGCGACTCATTTACGCATCGCTTACGGCTTACGGCGAAGAAGGTCCGGAGAAAGATCGTGAAGGTTTCGACCTCGTTGCGTATTGGTCACGTACTGGTTTGATGGATTTGGTGCGCGATGCAGATGCGAAGCCTTCCCCAAGCATTCCCGGGATGGGAGATCATCCGACCGGCGTCTCTCTCTATGCCGCGATAGTTACAGCGCTCTACCAGCGCGAACGCACCAACGAAGGTAGTTTGGTGCACACTTCGCTGATCGCGAATGGGATGTGGGCAGCATCGTGCATCGCAAGTGCAAAGTTCGCACACGGTCACGACTTTTCGAACTACCCTCGACTTACCGCGAAATACTTCACTCGGGAGCTCTATCAGACGCGCGACAAACGCTGGCTCCAGTTCACGATGGTTCGTACTCCGGAAGAGATTTCCGCGTATTTCCGTATCCTCGGCGCCACTCACTTATTAGATGATCCTCGCTTTCAAACGACACGTGCTCGAATTGAATCTGGGGACGCGCTCGCCACCGAGATCCGTCCCATCATTGCGCAACGAGACGCGGCGGCGTGGATCCGAGAGTTCAAAGACGCAAATGTCCCTGTTTCACTATTAGGAACGATCGACGACCTCCCTTCCGATCCACAGTTGATCCCGAATGCAATTCTTCGCGAACCCGATGAGCCGATTGGGGCAGACTACATCATCAATCATCCTGTAAACGTTGAAGCCAGTAAACGAGCACCTGTGAAACGTGCACCAGATGTTGGTGAACACACTGAGGAAGTACTTGCAGAAATCGGATACGAAAAACGCGAGATTGTGCGGCTTCGAGAAGCAGGGGTGATCGCCTAACTCGCCCGGCTTCAGAACGTAGGACTCGAGAATCAACTACGTATTTCACAGATTAGAACGCCTCACGAGACGCTCGATCAGTCTTTCTGAGCAGCCGCCTTCCGTCGACGCGTTTCCATAGGATCGATTGGTAGGGGTCGCAGTAACTCAAGTCGATCGCCATCTTTCAATTCGTACTCTCCTGGTACCTCTTCGCCCCATATCGCGTACGCGACGACTTTCAAATCGTCTACCCAAAGTAACGGCTCTGACGTCCGCGCAATCCCCGCCGCCTCTTCCGCAGAGGTACCGACCTCAATTTCAATGTTCACCTCCCACTGACGATTTGGTAGTGCGTAGACGACCTCAATCTGAATCATGACGATGTCTAACCTCGGTTACAAACGCTTCAACCGTTTTCTCGATCGCACGTTTCATAAGGGTGTTAGAAAAAACGTTTAACAGGCGAGACGCAAACACACACGTCAGCTCGAGAGACACTCGACAACCTTCCCCATAGTCCGTGAAGGTCCAGTTGCCTTCAAGTTCCGCAAAAGGACCTTCGATCAATTCCAGTTTCAGTGACGTGTTTGGCACCGGTGTGTTTCGGGTGACGATCTTCTCCTGAATACCGTATGCCGACACCGCCAATTCCGCATCATAGGTCGTCGGTGTTTCATTCAGCACCTCAGATTCTTGGCACCCCGGTAGAAACGCCTGGTAGTTTCTGACGTCATTGACGACTTCGAAAATCTCCAGAACCGTAAATGGCACGATGACGCTGTGCTGAATTTTCAGATGATCGACACCAGATCTACGTGTATCAGTTCCACAGGCACCCTACATGTGTGACATTACTTCACGAACCGCTTCAATAATGAATACGGCGAAAACCGCGGCTGGCGTTACGTAACCAACAATGTACGACCAACTTTGTTGCGTTTTTTCCCGCACTAACCCAAGTTCTTCATAAACGACGTCTCTCGGCAAAACGTGACCAACGATTAGTGCTATGAGCATGCCGCCCAGTGGCAGTAACACAAGCTGCGTGAGTTTGTCGAGGCTGTCGAAAAAGGTCCACTCGAAAAACGCGAGTTTGACGTCCGCCCAAACATTGAACGACAACACACTTCCGACGCCTAATACCCAGCAAACAACACCGATGATCATGGCGATTTGAGCACGTGTCAGCTTGCTTCGCTCAGTTACGTAAGCGATAGCCGGTTCAGAAATCGAAATCGCAGACGTTAACGCCGCTAACGCGACCAACAAGAAGAACAATCCACCGAACAGCGTTCCCCCAGGTAGGTTGCCAAAGGCAATGGGGACGGTTTCGAAGAGCAATCCAGGTCCCGAACTTGGTACCAATCCATACGCGAACACGATCGC
>JAPOVY010000014.1 GCA_026707905.1 Gammaproteobacteria bacterium
AAGGATCAATTGGTTTCGATTGGAGGTAGCACCCCCGACGAAAGCTATTTAAACGCTCGCTCCGTACTCGTCGTCGCCGAAAATGAACACGTGGATGCGCTACATCCTGGTATTGGCTTCCTCTCTGAAAGTAGTCAATTCGCTTCTTTGATCCGATCCCACGGCATCAATTTCGTCGGACCACCGGTCAGCAGTATGGAGACGATGGGGAACAAGTCCAATGCGATCAAGTCTGCGATTGCATTTGGGGTACCCGTTGTGCCTGGTAGCCATGGCATCGTGACGGATGCGGACGCCGCGGCAGAAATGGCGGAAGAGATCGGCTACCCAGTTCTGATAAAAGCTGTTCATGGCGGTGGAGGTAAGGGCATTCAAGTCGTCGAATCCGCCGCAAACTTCTATGAAGCGTTTCAGCGCGTCACAGTTGAAGCGCGTGCTGCGTTCGGCAACGGCGACGTATACCTAGAAAAGTTTGTGACAAAGTTGCGCCATATCGAAGCGCAGGTTTTGCGCGACCGTCATGGTAATACAAAGGTGCTTGGCATTCGTGATTGCAGCGTTCAACGTAATAAGCAGAAGGTTATTGAAGAATCTGCTTCCACGATGTTACCTGACAATCTGTTAGAGGATGTCCTAAAGTACAGTGCCGCGATAGCGGAAGGTGTCTCCTATGTCGGTGCGGGAACCGTTGAGTTCATTTACGACTTAGACGCAGATGCCGTGTACTTCATGGAAATGAACACTCGGCTTCAGGTTGAACACCCGGTGACCGAGCTCGTATCGGGCGTCAACATCGTCGCAGAGCAGTTCCGCATCGCCGGTGGCGAAAGCATTGAAGAACTTAAGGTCAAGTCTGAAGGTTACGCTATTGAAGCCCGCATTAATGCTGAAAGACTGGTTCGAGATAGCGACGGTGAATTGGTTCTGCGACCGAGCGCAGGCGAAGTTACGAAATGGGATTTCCCGTCAAACGAAGACATTGAGATCATTAGTACCGCAGGGCAGGGGAAGTTCATTTCACCCTATTACGACAGTATGATCATGCAGGTTATCGCGCATGGCGACGACCGAGCGTCAACCGCGAAAAAACTCGTCGATTACTTAAGTCAGGTCACGCTAGAAGGCATCTATACAAATATCCCACTCTTACGTACGATCTTGACAGATCAAGGGTTTTTAGACGGTATCTACGACACGGGTTATCTACCTGAGTTGCTGAAAAAGATCGATGCCGATGCATTGATTGAGGAAATCGACGAAGTTGCGGCCGTCGACACTCAAGCGCTTGGATGGGATGCCATTCAGATTGAAGAGAGTGACGAGTTAAGGGTATTAGCGCCATCGACTGGCATCTTCTACATCAAACCGACCCCAGGTGAGCCGGATTTTGTTACGG
This sequence comes from Gammaproteobacteria bacterium, assembly GCA_026707905.1. Taxonomy (GTDB): domain Bacteria; phylum Pseudomonadota; class Gammaproteobacteria; order Pseudomonadales; family Azotimanducaceae; genus Bin55. The sequence goes on from JAPOVY010000014.1 coordinate 1,397, forward strand.
TAAACGATGTCGTAAGCACGGATCAGGTGCTATGCCAGCTTGAAGCGTTTAAGGTTTTCACACCAATGCGATTGCGTGATATCAACTCGGTTGAGCAGGTCTTCTTCTCTGAGAATACGCGATACAGGATCAATCGGATTAATGTCGCAACGGGACAGCAAGTCAATTCCGGCGACTTGCTTTTCGTAGTCGAACCAGTTTCAAAGGAACCCGAAACCTCCGAGTCGTAGTAGCCTACGAACTATTGACTGATTAGGTCAATCACACCGCCGACCACGACCGTCGCACCTAGTCCGAGGACTAGTAGGTTCGTCCAGCGACGGAAAAGTGATTCTGAAACGTATTCGAGTATACGCGTACCGATGCGGGTGCCGATGAACGATAGAACGATCGCGAGACCAATTACCCACCACGAGAGTAGGACGTGAGGATCGCTTGATAAGGTCGCGCCGATATAGAAGAAATAGACGATCTTGACCGCATGCCCAATCGCCTGTGTGAATGCCTTTGTCGCGACGATCTCAAATCGATTCAATTCGGTACGCTGATAGAACGCATCGAGTATGGGACCGGACGCTCCAGCCACGAGTTGCACTGCTGTAACGACGATCCCGCAGATCAGAGCGATAGTAGGTCGAGTGACATCCAGTTTGAATCGTTCGGGCGTAAACTGACTCACCCAAGGGAGTCCACCCGCGGCGATGAGCACGACAGCGGCGTGCGCGACAATCAAGAGAACGCCGAAGATTGCTGTCGTCAGCAGGACACCGACGAAGTACCACGGCAGGATGCGCCATGCCACATATTGGCGCAAGAACCAGAAGCGGGAGCCATTGGCTACTCCTTGGACGATCCCATGGAGGATCATGGCACTTGGGACTGGCATCAGTACGACTAGCACCACAATCAGAATCAATCCGCCAGCCATTCCAACGACGCCGGATAACAGGCTGGTCAAAAAGATGGCAGGTAGCGCTATACCAAGCGCAAGCAACGTATTCACGAATATGTGTGCCTAAGTCAATCGAACGCTCATCGCTAAACTAGCTTTCGTTCGATGGTCGATTCGCGATCGCTGCGATCGACAACTCAAACGATTAAACCGAGAATAGCTGCGTCCTTTGATCAAAAATCTAGAAACACTCGTTCAACTCGCGCAAACCGGTACGATGAAGGAAACGGCGACGCGCATGAACATCTCCCAAGGTGCGGTTAGTAAGCGTATTGCAGCAATCGAGAACTATTACGGTAAGAAGATCATCGAGCGACATGGCAGACGGGTCGTGTTGACACAACACGGACGAAAGCTCGTCGATCGTACGATGCCGTTGCTGCAGGAAGTACGAAGCGTGTTCCTTGAGGACACCGCATTGCAGAGCGGGTTAATAATCGTAGGTGTGTCCGAGTCGATTCTCGGTAGCTGGGGGTCACGGCTCTTCGCGTCAGTTCGCGAGGACATGCCTGAGGTCAATTTCGAGTTTCATGCGCAACGTTCACCCGTCGTACTAGATCGATTACGATCCGGAGAACTCATGGTCGGGATCTGCACGGGTTCCGCAGACGCGGAATCAGATCTTCAATCCGATATCGTGTATCTCGAGCCGATGGTCATCGTGCCTGCAGGTCTACAAGCACTGACGTATGAGATCGGCGATCCCCTACAGGTAATGACGATCGAGTCCCGATCGGGCGCATGGGCGGCGATGGAGGATGACATGGCACGATTGAACTTGACTCGCGCAACATCATTAGAGTCGTTTTTTTCAGTTGCCCAAATGGCGCTAGCAGACTTCGGTCACGGGTTGATTCCACTAGGCGTTGCAAACGCGCTGTCAATTGACACCACGAAGACGATTAATTTAGGTGGGAGCGGCTTAAATCGTCCAGTTAGGTTTGTGGCACGCAAATCGATGTATTCTCGCTCACTCATCCAGTCGTTTTACGACTCGATTGTGACGCACACGCACAAGAACACGCTATCGTACAGCGCGTAAACGTCGAATTATCCGAGCGATTCCACAATGTATTTTTGCGGACAAAAGCTCGTAAAACGCCTCTGAGGAGGCATAGAAAAAGCCCACCTCGACCGTGCTTACGGTCGAGGCAAACTTAGATTTATTAATGTCTTGCTGCCCGTTTAAGGCAGGTACGTCGAAGCGGGCGTTACTCTGCTGGTTCTAGTTCCGTGGCGGGAACTTCTGCCTCGCCCTCGGCTGCTTCGCCCTCGCCACCGCCGTCGTCAGCATCGCCGGATTCGGCTGCTTCGCCGTCACCATCATCCGCTGAAACGTCTTCGGCTGCTTCTAGCTCTGTCATTGGTTCTTCGCTAGCTTCTTCAGTCGCTGCGGCTTCTTCGCCGCCTTCAGCTGCGACCAGTTCCGTAGCTTCTACCGTCGCCGCCGCGGGTTCTTCGGCTGGTGCAGCCGCTTCGCCGCCACCACCTGTGTCCGCGCATCCAAATGCGAAAAACATGACCAACAGCGCCACTACCGCAACTGGAAGCCAGGATTTGAGTACATCCATTAAAGTCTACCCTCGTACGTGATAAACGAAGTTAATGCGGGAATTTATAACACGCTTGCCGCCAAATCGGATGGAATACTGGACAGAGACTCAATCGCCACTTAGTAGCGTGTGTTCTTCGCCATCGGCTATTGCCCATTTCACGACTAAGTCAACCCATTGTTCAGACTCGTTCAAACACGGCACGACATCCAATCGATTGCCGCCGGCGTCCAGAAACACTTCTCGAACTTCATACCCGATCTCGTATAGTGTTTCAATGTTGTCGGAAATGAAAGAAGGGCATGCAACGGCAAGATTTCTTACGCCACTTTCGGCTAATTCCCTCACTTTCTCGTCCGTATAAGGTTTCAACCAGCTCGCTAGGCCTAGTCTTGACTGAAACGCAACAGTCGTCGGTACTGACACAGCATCGCGCAATAGAGCTGCCGTTCTTAAACACTGATACCGATAACACGTCGCTTGCGTAGGATTTGGCATTTCGCAGCAGTCGTCATGTTTTAGACAATGATTCTGCGACGCGTCAGCTTTTCGAATGTGGAGTTCGGGCACGCCGTGAAAACTAAGCAGAAGGTGGTCGACATCGGAAGCGATGTGTTCCCTCAGTAATGCACTATGAGCATCGATAAAAAACGGTTCATCGAAGTAGGGCCGCGTGATGAGCGTTCGTGTATCTGCGAACACGGCCTTGAGACGTTCAACGGTGCTTTTGTACGTGCTGTCAGCGTATTGGGGGTAAGCTGATATCACCACGACTTCGTCACATGATGGTTCTAAGAGTTTGTGCGCGTCTTCGAAACTTGGAGTCCCGTAACGCATACCAACCGCAACGGGTAATGAAGTCGACGCACGAACACATTGAGCTAATGAATTAGCGTGATCTCGGAGAGGGCCACCTGATGAGGTCCAGACCCGTGCATATGCCTTAGCAGATTTCTCGCTTCGACGCTTCGCAATTGTTTTTACTAAGAGGTAGCGCAGAGGACCGGGCAGTGAAATCACGTACGGATCCATAAGGAATTCTTCAAGGTATTCCTTCACTGCGCCTCGCGTAGGAGCCGTCGGAGTTCCGAGGTTCGTTATTAAAATCCCGCGTCTTTGCATTGGCACAGTAGAAATCTGATCCGGCGATTATGCCGGCGTTTTTGTTGTAGTGAGATACTCGATGTGACCGTTATAGTCGATTACGACGCCGGTAATTTACGTAGCGTACAACGTGCTTGCTCGGAAATAGGAGTCGACGCAGAGATTACCGCAGATCCCACGCGAATCCGAAATGCGGAACGCATTATTTTTCCGGGGGTTGGCCACGCCAGTACGGCTATGCGTAGCATTCGGGCACGTGGTATCGATCAAGCATTGTTAGAGGCGTTTGAAACGGGTTCGCCTATCCTCGGTATTTGCATTGGGTTGCAGATTTCGTTGGATCGTTCTGATGAAGGGGATGTTGAGACGTTAGGGTTGATTCCAGGACGCGTTCGTCGCTTTGAAATGCGCAATGCGGATCTGAAAGTTCCGCACATGGGCTGGAACGACGTGCAAGTTGCCAAGCCACACCCCATCCTATCCCATGTGAGACCGGGTGATGAGTTTTACTTCGTTCATGCGTACTACCCGGATCCTGTCGATCAGGGATGTGTATATGCGAAGGCGGATTACGAGTCGACATTTTGTTGTGCGCTAGGTTCGCGTAATTTTTTTGGGACCCAATTTCACCCGGAAAAGAGTGGTCGTGTAGGTTTAGAGCTCATTCGTAACTTCACAACGTGGAACGGCACCATTGCTTAGTAAACGCGTCATTGCGTGTTTGGATGTTCGCGATGGCAAACTTGCAAAGAGCATCAAGTTTGTAAACACCAAGGACATCGGGGATCCCGTAGAGAAGGCTCGAGAGTACTATCTTGACGGATTGGACGAACTCGTGTTCTACGACATTACAGCATCAAGCAATCGTCGCAAGATCATGCTTGAGGTGGTTGAGCAAGTCGCACAGGCGGTTTTCATTCCGCTGTCCGTAGGTGGCGGCGTGCGCGACGTTCAAGATGCAACGGACTTGCGTATGGCTGGCGCTGAAAAAATAAACGTAAATACAGCAGCGGTTGAGCGACCAGCACTCATTGGTGAATGCGCAGAAGCAATCGGCAGTCAGAATGTTGTGCTGTCGATGGACATAAAACTCGTCGGTGAGAACCCAAACCAACCGTCCGGATATGAGATCGTAACGCACGGTGGACGAACGGCGACGGGGTTGGATGCGCTAACATGGGCGACGGAAGGTGAGAAATCGGGTGCTGGTGAGCTCGTCGTGAACTCGATCGATGCAGACGGTACGCTTGATGGCTATGAACTAACGCTCACGCGAATGATCAGCGAAGCCGTACGAATTCCTGTCATTGCTTCCGGCGGTGCCGGTAAACCGGCGCACCTGCGAGACGTACTGACGGAGGGGAAAGCCGATGGGGCGCTTGTCGCTTCAA
>JAPOVY010000088.1:0-17476 GCA_026707905.1 Gammaproteobacteria bacterium
CCTGTCCGACGGCACCGAGTCTCTGTTCGTCCGGTATGCGTACATCGGTAAAGTAGACCTCATTGAAATTCGCGCCACCGCTAATCTGCTTGATAGGTTTCACTTCAATACCTGGCGATTTCATATCGAGGAAAAAGTACGTAAGACCTCGATGCTTCGGTACTTCTGGGTCTGTCCGTACTACGATGATTCCAAAATCACTGTAGTGCGCACCTGACGTCCAGATCTTTTGACCATTAATTACCCACTCGTCGCCGTCCTTTTCAGCTTTTGTACGCAGGGCGGCTAAGTCTGAGCCACCTGCAGGTTCGCTGAATAGCTGGCACCAGATGTGCTCACCTGACGCGAGTTTCGGCAAATGATCTCGCTTCTGGTCTTCGGTTGCCCATGACATGAGCGTCGGCGCGGCCATGCCTTGACCAATAGCGAACACGCCACCAGGGACATTGAACTTGCTTTCCTCCTGACCCCAGATTACGTTTTCGATCGCTGTCGCCCCACGACCACCGTACTCCGTCGGCCATCGAATGCACGCCCAACCATCATCGTACTTTTTCTTTTGCCAAAGTTTGGCACGACCGATTTCGTCAAGGCCCTGCAATTCATCCGCAGTAGGAACATTGGCCTCTAACCATTCCCTTGCTTCTTGCCTGAAAGTCGCTTCGGCTTGGGTGTCATTGAAGTCCATGATTTCTCCTTAAGCCGCGTCGGCTTGATTGCTTTGTTCGTACGCCGTGATTAGTCGATCCTGCCACCACGATTCGCTGCCAATGTTGACCGACAACAGTTTCGCGCGTCGGTAGAAAAACTGACAATTAAATTCCCATGTGAATCCCATACCCCCATGGGTCTGGATGTTCTCTTTTGATGCAAAGTAGAACGCTTGCGTTGCACTCACTCGTGCAGTCGCCGCTGCCAAGCCTAGTTCCGCATTGTTTTCGTCTAATGCCCATGCGCCGTAGTAGCAGTTAGATCGTGCGAGCGTGTTCTTTACATAAACGTTCGCGAGTTTGTGCTTGATTGCCTGGAAACCCGCAATGGGACGCCCGAACGCATACCGTTCCATCGCATACGCCTTAGCTTGTTCTAATGCGGCTTGGGAGCCTCCTACCTGCTCCCACGCAAAGAGCACAGCTGCGCGATCTAGTAGTTGGTTCGTCATTCCCCAACCGTTTCCTGCGGATCCCAGCAATTCCGCTTGCGTTTCGTCGAACGTTAACCGCGCGTGCGAGCGCGAAGGATCCAAGGTCGAAACGGCATCGCGTTGCACGTCATTCAAATTAGCTAGATAAAGGCTTGCGCCATCGCCACTATCGCAACTCGTGACCACGACTGCAACATCGGCGACATCGCCATCCGGCACGGGATATTTCGTCCCTGTGATAGCGTGCTCGGAAGCAGATGTTTTTAACGACGTTGGTGACGGTCGACCTGCACCTTCCCCGAAAGCGAAGGTACCTATCGCCTCCCCAGTGGCGAATCGCGGCAGCCACTTCTGCTTTTGAGCGTCAGAACCAAACTGTAGGATGGCTTCGCTGGCCAGATACACTGAAGATGAAAACGGTATTGGAGCAAGTACACGTCCGAGCTCTTCCGCAATTACTACGAGTTCGTAGTACGAAAGACCTAAGCCACCATGGTTTTCTGGAATAACGGTAGATAGCCACCCTAATTCCGCAATGGACTGCCACAACTGTTTGTCATATGGTTCGTCGCTTTCGAGGATCTCACGTACCTTCGCAGGAGGACAGTTATCACTGAGAAACGACTGCGCCTGGTCGCGTAGTTGGTTCTGTTCGTCTGAAAATTCAAAGTTCAATGTATTGGCAGTATCGTGTCAACATGGGATTCAGGAGCAGGAGTTTAAGGCGCGGAACACGGTGTAATCAGCATTCACTTTAGGTTCAAAATCCTTCTCAGATGGGACCGGCTATTACACTTCTTGCATGAACTACGCGGATCACGGGTATTTACGAGTAGCTGCAGTTGCGCCAACCATTTCGTTAGCCAATCCGGTGCGCAATGCTGAACGAATCCTTGCTAAATACCACCTTCTCTCGAGTAGCGATTGTGCCGTCGTCCTCACACCTGAACTCTCCGTGACGGGTTATTCGTGTGAAGACCTGTTCTTAACTGCAGATCTTCAGCGAGAGAGCGCACAAACAATAGCTGATTTGGCCTATGAGACGGGACCTACCTTGCTAATCGTAGGTGCGCCACTGCTCCTAGTCGATGGCCGCCTAGTAAATGCGGCTTTCGTTCTCGCCCACGGGCGCATTCTCGGCGCCGTGCCAAAATCAAGCAACCCGAATCACGCCGAGTTCTACGAGCAACGCTGGTTCGCCTCAGGTGTAGGAATTGATGCCGCACACGAGATCGAAAGCCTCGAATTCCGTGTTTCGCCGAAGCACTTATTTCGAGTGGGTAGCACGTATTGCGCCGTGGAGATTTGTGAGGATCTATGGATGCCGCAACCACCCTCAGCGCAGCATGCATTAAACGGCGCAACACTCATCCTTAATCCCTCGGCAAGTCCTGAGCAAGTCGCGAAGGCAGACTATCGACGCGATCTCGTTCGCATGCAGAGCGGTGCATGTATTGGAGCATATCTGTACGCGAGTTCAACGGTTTCAGAATCGTCCAAGGACGTTGTATACGGAGGTCACCTGCTCGCTGCCGAGAATGGCGTGACGCTAGGTGAGAGCGAACTGTTTCTCAACGACGCTGAGCTTTTAGTCGATATAGATTGGCATCGACTACGCCATGAGCGAGCAGTGAGCTCTACGTTTAGAACGAGTGACCGAAGTAACGGGTATCGGATTGTCGGACAACCAACAAACCCGGTCCTGAAACGGCTTCGCCGAGACATCTCACCTCATCCCTTTGTACCCGATGACGCAGATACACTCGACGCTCGTGCAAATACGATCTTCAAGATCCAAACTCACGGCTTAATCAAGCGACTGCAATCCTCCGGAACGAACAAGATGGTCATAGGCCTCTCAGGGGGACTCGATTCAACACTTGCACTCTTAGTCTGCATGGATGTTCAGCGTGAGCTTGCGTGGAAGCCCGAATCAATCGTCGCAGTCACAATGCCTGGACCTGGAACCAGTACTCACACTAGAGAGTCAGTGGCGTTACTCACAAGAGCGGCGAGACTAAAACTAGAGGAAATACCGATTTCTACCGCCGTCGAATCTCACCTGGCAGATATTCGGCACGATTCACGTGATGACGTAACCTATGAAAACAGCCAGGCAAGAGAACGTACACAGGTGTTGTTCGACCTCGCCAACAAGATAAACGGAATCGTCGTAGGTACGGGCGATTTGTCGGAGCTTGCGCTAGGTTGGTGCACGTTCAATGCTGACCATATGTCGAGTTACAACGTCAACGTTGGCGTTCCCAAAACGCTTGTTCAGTATCTAACACGGTGGTACGCACAACGTCGAGCTTCTAGCCCTCTCCAACACGCACTCGAGCGTGTGCTCGAGACCCCGATTACGCCAGAGCTACTACCCGTAACTGACGACGAAATTGCGCAACGGACCGAGGAAATCGTCGGTCCTTTTGAACTTCACGACTTCTTCTTGTACCACTTTCTGCGAACCGGCGGTGACGTCGCCAAAATTCGCATGTTGGCGAATCTCGCATATCACGGGGCATATAGCGCAGAAGAGGTCGATAAGTGGCTTCGGGTATTCGTCACGCGATTCCACCGGCAACAATATAAACGCACGACTCTACCTCCTGGTCCAAAGATTGGTACGGTGAGTCTATCGCCGCGCGGTGACTGGCGCATGCCCGACGAAGCAGACTGGCAACAAATTCTCAAAGGTCTTGATGAAATCCATTAAAAACTCGATCTACATCGCTGTATGCATAACGATTACGTCGTTAGCGCTTCCGTCTCTTGGATCGGTCTACTGCAACGAACAGGGCGTCCGACTGGAAGTTCTTGGTTCTGGAGAGCTGTCCTTTGGTACGACTCGCGCCGCAGGCTCCTATTTAGTATGGCACAACGACAAGGCTCGTGTGCTAGTTAATGCCGGTGCCGGGACCTATATGCGATACAAGCTAAGCGGCGCCGACTTTAATGATCTCATGGCGATCGTGACTACTCAAACAGGGATTGAGCAAACCGCCGATTTACCTAGCATGTTAATGGCATCGCTTCGCAGTGGCCGTACTGAACCATTGCCAATTTTTGGACCAAGCGGCAACGACACATATCCCTCAACTAGCCAACTTTTCGAACGATTGGCAAGTGAAGCGGGTGCCTATCCAGAACTCAGTTCTTTCCTTTCCTATTCGAGTCCTGCTGGATTTCGTGTGCGAGTACGAGACGTCCACCCGCCTGCCCGAAAACACTGGGGCGGATTTGCGAATTCCGAATTGAGACTATCTGCGATCGTAGTCCAAAGTGGCGATATTCCCAGCTTGGCATGGCGCATCAATATAGGCGAAACTGTGATCGTCTTTACAGGTGAGTTTTCAAATCAAAGAGATATCGTTGCTGATTTCGCCCAAGGTGCAAATGCGCTCGTCGTCTCACATCGTTTACCCGCTGGGGCGCGCGGACTGCCCTTAGATTTCTATGTAACGCCGGACGAAATCGGTCGAATAGCAGCGAAGGCAGAAGTAAAAAACGTCTTATTAGGTAGCCGTGGGTGGCGAACCTTTGGACGCGAGAACGCTACGCAAGAAATGATCGCGGCTACATTTACGGGACCTCAACTCTACGCGAATGAAGAAGAGTGTTGGGGATTTTGAAAACCCATTTGCTGAATGATGGCAAATCTCTCTCTATTTGGTAAACGCTTACGTCGTCGCCTAGTTCGCTTTTCTGGCTATGTAGTGAACTGGGATGGCATAACCGTGGCACTGAAATCTTCCTACCAAGGCGGATCGATAGACATGCCATGGTTAGGTATGAACCCACTTATAATCGCACCCTCCTAAATTTGCCGGAAACAGCATGGGTAAAGGCGATATACGAACTCGACGTGGAAAAATCAATCGTGGAACCACGGGAAACTCGCGAAAAAAAGCATCTAAATTACGACGAGAGAAAAGTAAACAAAATAACGACTAAACTGTTTCTATCGATACACTAGCTCCTGAAATGTGCGAACGGTAGGCCGCGTCCATAAGTTCAGTTAACTGAACAGCTTCGTCTATTCCAAATTCAATTTCGGACCCTTCTAAACAACCACTAATCCACTGGTCGATAGGCGAGACTGATCGGTCAGGTAGTTCTTCGACTTTGTGCCACCCATTTTTATCCAAATGATCTGAGCGCACCTCCACACCTTCTTTCGGCGACAGCATCCTAACGCCGCCTTCCGTACCGTCTAACTCTAATGAATAAGAATCTGGATAGGCTACAAATGATGTTTCATTTATTCCAATCTCGCCATTTTCAAATTCGATAACAGAAACCGCATTGTCTTCAACCTCTCGCTCCGTAATATTGCTAAAGACTGAAATGACGCGCCTCGGTTTTCCTAACAACCACCGCGCAAGATACATTCCATGCGCGCCAAGATCCATCATTGCGCCGCCACCGCACGCTTCAAGATCATAAAAATGTTCAGGCAACCAATCGCGACTTGATCCAGCATGCGCAATGCGAATTCGTGTCAATGTAGGTTTGCCAACCAGCCCGTCTTCAATAGCCTGTTTTGCATATTTAAGTTCTGGTAAACAACGCCTCGGGAATGAAATGCAAAAAGTTACATCATTTTTCTCGATAGCACTAGCGACGTCACGAGCTTCTGTGATAGTCGTAGTAAGAACCTTTTCGGTGAATATGTGCTTTCTTGCTTCCGCCGCACCGACCATGATGTCTCGATGCAAATTGGTCGGCGTTACCACGCATACTGCGTCAACATCTTCTCGACTCAAAAGCGACTCATAGTCGCTTTCGAACGGCACATCGAGCTCCGCAGCCCACGCTGCCCCTCGATCTGTCTGCTCGTCCCATACGGACACGACCTCGGCAGCCGGATTGCGATTTATCGTAGCACAGTATTCATTCGCGTGTACGTGCCAGCGACTGAGCATCGCAACTCGTAGGGTCATATCAAATTAACTGGTATTTGGCGACGAAATTAAAACGTCGGTTACCTTGAATTAATGCTGAGAACCGAAACCGGACGAACCCGAAGTAGATTCACTGTCAGGTGAGTCAGACGCAGGCGTTGTCGTAGAATTTTCAGTCGTGGGCTCCGCAGCGGTACTCGGTGCTACCTCACTCGCACCTCTGCTACTTTTAGGATAGTACACACGTCCTCGGTTCTCAATTTGACCTTCGTCTAAAAGAGCGCGAAGCGTATTCGATACATACTGATGACCGGATTCATCCGATGACGCCATACCGATCTCTTGAATAATGGCTTTTCGTTTAATACCAGCCGCACTAGCATTAATTGCGTTTAACACTCGTTGCTTTACACCTTTGCGATTCTTACGTTTGCGTCTCGTACCGCCAGTAGCCTTGCTTCGAGTTGCTGCTGCTTTCGGTTTCGCGCCAAATGTCGCATCCATAAAATCCTGAAGCATCTCTTGTTTTCGCGCATTTTCGGCGATTTTTTTATCGATGTCCGCAGTTAATTCCGCACGTTTCTTTTCAAGGCCTTTAGCGTCACCTTTCAAACGCTTCATTTCCGCATTTAAGGCAGATTTCAATGCCATTTCGAAGTACCTTTCGACCGACGCGACTCAGTTTATTATAAACGAGCGGATTTATGCCTTATGTCGGCGAAACTATTACTTAGAACCAGAAAAACACAATGTCTAAACGTTCCTTTTCGATTTCTGATCAGCAAATTTCGAGTTTTTTAACTAATGGATATTTAGATATCGAATTAACGCTTGATTGCTTAGATCATCACGCGATTTATATCGAGACCGATCGACTATTTCAAACACTAAAAAGTGGTGCAAACCCTCACAACAATATCGTACCGATGGTTCCGAAACTACACGATGTTTTAGATGATGCAAATCTAAAAAGCGCATTGACTTCGCTGCTCGGTCGAAATTACCTTATACACCCACATCGTCATTGCCATACAAACTTCCCTAGTGAGCGAAGCGTCGGACCCGCTATGCTCCAACCTTTCCATAAGGACGGCCACGCTCACCGACCACGCCCTCGACATCGAGAGCCTCGCTGGTTGATTCTCTTCTATAGCCCACAGGATACGCCGTTACATCGAGGACCTACCGCAGTCATACCAGGTAGCCACTTATTGAGTAGCTTGAGCGCTCGAAAACCGACTAGGACGCCTCCGTCGCTTTCTGAGTCACAAAACGGACTCATCACGGACGCCTCATTCCATCTTAGAAACGTCGACCCGTTGATCGGACCGCCGCGTGCCGTTTTATGCCATTTCGATCTCGGACACGGAGCGATGATCAATTCAAGCGTTCTACCCCGATACGTCCACAAATTCGTTGTGATGAGAACGGAAGAACCGACGTCAGATTCTCAGCTAGGTACACTGAATACGGAAGACCCCGTACTAGCGCACATCTGGCGATGGCTTGGCGGTGCGAGCCGGACCGAAAGTGGATCTGGCATTGATATCGGTCAATGGAAAAAGCGGTTACAGTCCAAAGACCCGATCGAGTCCACACGCGCGATCTATCAGAGCGAGTTGTTGACTAAGCAGGACTACGACAGAGCGGTCGAACTACTAGAGGAACAAATCAATCGACAAATTGGTGCATACGCCAACGATGAAGTTCTAAATACGGCGGACGCGGTGAATGGTTTAGTGCAGATTGGAGCGATCGAACGACTGCTCCACATGCTCGAAAGTGATTGTCCTGCATTAGTCGCTACTGCAGCATACGGATTAGGGCAGTTGCGAAACGCAGATGGCTTGCCGAGACTCCGTGAACTGATTGATCACCCAAATAGTGGCGTAGTGCGACACGTCATTTCAGCCATTGGAATCATTTCTTCAGCCACTCAGTCGCAGTTAGAGTTGACATTGGACGCCTTCAAGCACAAATATGCTTCGGAACTAGATTGGGACGTTCGACTATACATCGTTCAAGCGGTTATTCGTATGGGTGTTGTTGATGCCGCGATCCCTTTTCTTTGCCGAGCTACAAATGATGCGCATGCATACGTGAGTAGCTTCGCCATTGAGCAACTCTGCCGCTTCGACTCGGATATCGCTCGCCAAGCCGTTATCGAGCCATTGCGTCGTCAACGATGGTTTCCAGACCCGTACTTCGCGATTTAGATCATGGATGAGCTGTTACTTAAAGATGCCCACGAAATGCGTGAGCTGCTTTCAAACCGAGCCATAAGCGCGGTTGAACTACTCACGGCTCACATCGAACATATCGAGCATGTAAACGAGCAAGTCAACGCGATCATCACGACATGCTTCGACGCGGCCATGGACCGAGCGAAGGCGATCGATGATTCGCAGGAAGAAGACGGCCTACTAACAGGCATTCCAATCGCGCATAAAGACTTAGTCGCTACGAAAGACCTGCGGACCACTCATGGATCTACGTTGTTCCGTGATCACATTCCCGACACGAACGACTACATCGTTGATCGCATGCAGCGCGCTGGTGCAATAACCATAGGCAAGACCAATGTACCTGAATTCGGCGCTGGATCGCATACTTTCAATCGCGTATTCGGTCCAACTAAAAACCCCTACAACCTCGAGAGGACGTGCGGGGGAAGTAGCGGCGGTGCGGCCGTAGCCCTGGCAATGCGTATGGCAGCATTGGCGGATGGTAGTGATCTCGGTGGTTCGTTACGCAATCCTGCTTCGTTCTGTAACGTGATTGGATTTCGACCGACCAACAACATCCTACCACCATCACTTACGGCCGATCATTCGCGCAATCTCGCTTCACTCGGTCCGATGGCACGCGACGTCGACAGCGTGGCGTTGCTGTTCGAAGCGCTTCGAAAGGATCATCCTGTTCGTAGATTTCCTCGACTGGAAGCCATTTCATTGGACGGACTTCGCATCGCATTCACGGAGGATTTTGGTGCGTTACCTGTCGTACCTGAGATTAGGTCGATCGTTCGTGATGTTGCGGTAAAGCTAGATGAAGCGGGAGCAATCGTCGAAGAAGCATCACCTGATTTGAGAGGCGCTCGCGATATATTTCAAACGCTTCGGGGCTTGAGTTTTCGGGGTCGCTACGATGCACTCACAGCTCGCGAAAAAACCGAACTCAAACCAACGATCTTGTGGAATCTGACGTTTGGCCTTGCGATTGATGACGAAGACCTAGTCCGGGTGCAGGAACAACGAATTGCATTGCTTGACCGTGTTGAAGCATTCTTCCACCACTATGACCTATTAGTCGGTCCGACGACGCAAGTGCTTCCGTTTCCGATCCCTGTCGAATGGATTCGTGAAATTGAAGGAGAGCAAATGAACACTTACATCGATTGGATGGAGTCGTGTAGTTGGGTTACCACGACCGAATGCCCAGCACTGTCGATGCCAGCTGGTTTCGCTGACGGTCTACCGGTCGGCGTCCAGCTAATTTCGAGACGTGCGTCCGATTCAAGACTCTTACGTATCGCTAAATCCATTGAATCGGTGATTAGTTCGGCAACGATTCTGCCTGAGATACTGTGTGGCGATTGACTTGGCGGCTCGTTACCGTCGGGATACCGTTTGAATTCGAAAGCGAAGTTCCTGCCGATGAATTGCTCAAACGAGTTCGTCAGCGATCGGTATGGCAAGCATTACGCGCCGAGAAAACATCTGAAAAAGTTGCGTTCCGATTAAGCCGCGAACAGCTTATCGCCTACGTAGTTAAAGTGAGTTTCTGGATGTTCGTCAGACCGGTGTATTACGCTGATATCAAGACCATCAATTCAACGGCTACAGTTTCAGGACGGTTTCTATTCCAGAAACTCGTGCGGATCAAGACTTGGTTGATTCTGGCGTTCGCGCTGGTATATGAGGGAATTTGGATATATCGTTGTGTAAACCGAGTTCGCGAGGGGCTCCCCTGGGATCTACTTATCGGCTATTTCGCAATGCTTCTACCAAGTATCGTCGTGGTCGTATTTACCTGCTGCGCTTTGGTGCGTTTCACAAAACAAAACGCTCACGATGTGAGTCTATTAATCGACGAATTGAGGGCCGTCGCTACTCGATAAATTCCAGATAAGAAGCTTCACCGTCCTCTAATGTGAACGAAATCCGACTCTGTACGTTTTCAACTACTTCAGGCACACCACTCCGCTTTTGAGGTTGAAATAGCCAAGTACGTACAAAATCGATTGCCGCTTCATCGAAGACGCCTTCCGGGGTTGAACTTAGGACGCGAACATTGCTGACCTCACCATCTTCATTGACGGTGTAGGCAACAAGCACTGATCCCTCAACATTTGCATCGCGTGATTCCGGGGGATAAACCATTCGTCCGCTCTCGAGCAGAATAGGTGGTACCACAGTGGTACCGCAACTGATAAGTAATAGGAGTATCGCGATCAGTTGTGTGGCACCCTTGTACGCAGGCATGATGCTCTAGTCGTCATTTCGGATAAAGCTGTTTATACACCGTCGAGGAATCATGTTGTGCGTCTAAAATGAATGAGTCACGAGAGGGACACCTTATGCAACCAATTTCAGCCGATTCAAACGTTGTCGAAGGTCGTGCGGTGTTCACGGGTTTAGCGGATCGTTTTGGAGACGAAGCGCCGCGAATCATGGATGTTGGTGATCAAGTCGATGCAATCGTCGTTCCCGCGCGAGGTATGCACGGTGTAAGCGTCGCAAGAATGGGTATGGCTGCTACGCGCCTGCGTCGTAACGAACCTCTGAATCGAAAACCCGGCCATAAGCCCGATGTCGCTCATATGCAAGATCCCGAACTCGTCGCGCTATTCAAAAGTGGTTACGCAGGCATGCGTCCTGGACTCGTCGATGGCGCACACCGTTTCGAAGATCAAGACATCGACGGCTTAGCTGCGGAATTCCTGTATCCCGGCTATTTTGGAATGTTCGGATTGAAGAACACACCGTTGTTGGTCGCCTTGCAGAAGAATTACAACGATTGGTTGCACGATTACGAGGTGGCTAGTAAGGGTCGGTTGCATGGCCTGCCAGCAATTCCACTACAAGATCCTGACTCAGCGGTTGATGAGCTCGATCGAGTGATGAGACTCGGTTTTAAAGGTGGATGTATTCCTTGTACGTCTCCCGCGGAACGCCCCTACTACAACGAGGAGTACGAGCCTCTGTGGTCCATGGCAGAAGAAGCGGCGTTCCCGCTTTCCATGCACGTTGGATGTGGTTCATACGTGCCTCGAGAATATCGCAGCAAGCCGTTGCGTCCCGATGGCATCGCAGGATACGCGGGAACCCAACACACAGTTCAATCAACGATCGTTGAATTCATGTGTCGTGGCGTGTGTGAACGCCACCCAGATCTGAAAATCGTGGTCGCTGAATTCAATGCCGGATGGATTGCCCATTGGCTTGATCGAGTGGAACAAGGACTACAGCGCGAACGTCGAAGTATTGCCGAACCGTACACGGGGCCGCATCCGCATGAAGTATGGCACCGTCAGTTCTATGCCACGATCGAAGACGACCGGGCTGCATTGGCAACACGTCACATGATAGGAATCAACAATCTAATGTGGGGATCGGACTATCCTCATACAGATTCAACGTGGCCATGTTCGATAGACGTACTCGATGAAGTTTTCGAAGGAATCGAAGCGGAAGATCGAGACAAAATCACGCGACGGAACGTTGAGAAACTCTACGGGTTAGCGACTTAGTTAGCGTCGATTTTTAACCATTCGTAGATATCTGTAACGGCGTTCATCAGTCGTTCAGATAACTCAAACTGTTCAGCAGCACGTTCTAGGTTGTCACCATGTGTCTCTACCTTGAAATAAGTATCGCCTCGAAAGTGATCGGCTAAGAACCGTACTCCGAGCATAAAACTCATGTGGGACGGGGCAGTGGCAAAGTTATAGCCCAGTCGCTCAATAACCGGATAACAAGATACGAAGCCTTGAGTGGTCAAACGAATCCGTGCCTTCTCCTCCACTGCGTTCACCGACCCAGTCAATACGGAACGGATCAAGTCACCGAAATCCCACGCGGGATGTCCCCACATCAGCGTATCTAGATCGATGATCCGCGCAACCTTCGGTGCACCATGTTCGAATAGAAGGTTGTTGACTTTACAGTCGCCATGAATGACCTGGAATGCGTGCTGATCGAACGTTTGGGTCAAAGTGCGACGACTTGTCACGAAGTCGACCCAATCGCGACCATCGGACGTCGGGTTAAGTGCGTCAAACTCTTTTAAGTACGCATCAAGATCATGAAAGCCCGGTATGACTGGGATTGGTCGGTCGTCACATTTTTTAAGTTGCGTTAAAAAACGACCGAATGCGCTCCCTGCCTCTTCGCAAAGCTCCGTTGGTAGCACGTCGAAATTGCGCGCTTCGATGAATTGAGATGCTCGCCACACCTCTCCATTTACGCCAACAACGTGATCTGAGCCGCCTGACGTTTCGAAATACCGCGGTACGAATTCTCGGATCTCGGGATCGAGTACACGTCGATTCCGCAGAACGGCAGGTACGTCGAAAACGGCGCTGTTAATACGCTGAAGAAGGTATGTCCGATCAATCGCGAACGAGTCGTTGATGTGTCCCTTTTTGATCTCTTCGACTTCACTCCCGTCCGCGCCGAAGCGTTTCGCTATTTGCCTAATCGCATTGTGCAAGACGGGCCATGCAACCGGCAGTAAATACTCACCGATCGGCTCGGTCAATGACACGTCGATAGGCTTCTCTCCTTGATGGATCGAAGCGAGCGTTTCTAAGCGCTGGCTCAACTGTCGCAATTCAGCCAGTTTAGGCTCGTGGTTTACGCAGTCCTCAAACGCTTGCGCCTGAGCTTTCCATTGCTCGCACCAGCTCGATATCGGCTCACCCGCCTTCAATGCTGCGGCAACTCGACGCGCCTCAAAACTCTCTGGTGGTAAATAATCAATTACGCGATTCAGTGCAGTGTGGACGTCGTACGGCCTCACGTGAGAACTCTCAATCTGTCCAGACGTACGTGCGTGCATGCGATCCATGCCGATCAATCGAGCGTACCACTTAACAGGTTCAAGCTGGTCGATTAGTGGATGTAATTCGGCTGGCGCTACCTTCGGTGGTGGTTCCATTGAATTGCTGAGTCCAAATTTCCGAGACCAGAACGCAACGCTACCCTCCAGTCGTTCGTACATCCGCGCCTCGTCGAGCCCTTCGTCGCCCGACCAAAACCGTTCCGCGATCGCGGGCATCCGACTCCACACGCGCGTGTGTAACGTCTTGTCGTCAACAATCTCACTCCACATGCACGCTTCACCACCAACTACGTTGCCTCCATCTCGATTCGCCACGGATGCGAATGAGCCAAACGCTGAGTGCCAACGTAGTCCATCACTTACGTGTGCAAGACGCGGATCGGTTTGAGCTTGCGCGTCTGCGCTTCTTACTTCATCAACCGACATCGATGGCGAATATCGATAGTGATAGTCAGCGGGAAGAAATAGATCCAAGTAATAGGGCGATGAAACGATGGTCGTATGCCCACCTCCGACAGCTACGTCGCGCGCACTCATACCTCGCCATGCTTGAATCGTGAATTCGGTTGGCAAGTCTGCTGCAAGCACCTCGTCCCAGCCAATGACCTGCTTCCCTCTTGACATAAGGTGGTCACCTAGTTCCTTGATGAACCAAGTCTGCAAGTCATGTGCCTTCGCCATACCGTGCGTCGCCATCCAGTTCTGAATCTGAGGGTTTTGATCCCACCAGGTGGGATTGACCTCGTCGCCACCTATATGAATATGACTATCCGGGAACGTATCCACGAGTTCATCGAACACCAGTTTGATAGCGTTGAGTACTTCAGGGTTCGTAGGATCCAAGCATGCTTCATGGACACCAAATCCTGTGGAGGGTTCTTTAAGCACCCCCGCTCCCCAATGTGGATAAGCCCACACCCAACTTGTCGTGTGGCCCGGTACGTCCAGTTCCGGCACGATCCGGATGGCACGGTCCGCCGCATAATCGATCAGGTCCTTTAGCTCTTCTGCGGAGTAACTGCTGCTATCGGAGAGGTTTGGGAAACTTTCGCTCCTAAACCTACACGCTTGGTCGTTTGAAAGATTCAAATGGAGGACGTTTAAGCGATAGCACGACATCAAGTCGAGCGTTTGCTTAAGCGTTTGGATAGAAATGAAGTGCCGACTCGTATCGATCATCAATCCACGCCATGGGTAAACCGGTCCGTCGATGAGATGACAATAAGGCAAAGAACCGTCACGCGACGAGAGCGCTTCTAGCACACTACATGCGGTGATTCCTCCCCACGTCGAGTCGGCTTGAATGTCAACGCCTTGTGCCGACACTCGAATCTCGTACGCGTAGTCATCTCGAAGACGCGGTGGACGATCGAAACTTTCATTTACCTGGACGTGAACAGGGTATCGATCTACCCCGAATCTCTGCAGAGCGCGGGTAATTCGATTGCGCGTCGATCCTTGAGGTCCGACACTACCACGTGTCGGTCGAATCGACCGAGTTTCATCTAGATAGCGAATCTCACGAACGCTTGGTAACAGTACGTCGACAGCGGATCGTCGCTGTGCTGAATTCGACAAGCCTATCGGTTGGAGCGCACGAAATCGATCATCTCAAGCGCTGCCGCTGCTGCTTCGATGCCTTTGTTAAACTCATCATTTGACGCACGTGCAATTGCGTCACCAATGTCGTAGACCGCAACGATCTCGTTAATCACAGGCACTCTTTGATCAACTGAAATGCGCTGCAACGCATCGGTCGTCGCGTGCACGATCATTTCGAAATGCGCCGTACTTCCTTTCTCCACGACGCTTAGACAGACGAATGCATCGTGAACTTGCTTGTCAGCTAAAACCTGAACAGCGAGAGGGAGTTCAAGTGTTCCCGGTACCTCGTGCTCTTCAACTGATTCAATGCCGCGCTCAATCAAAACCCGCGTGCAAGCGATTGCCATGTTGTTGACTAGCTCATCATGCCATTTCGATTTGAGAATCGCGACGACACCTCCTTCTACGGAAGGAATGGCGGATTCGTCAAGCG
Organism: Gammaproteobacteria bacterium; assembly: GCA_026707905.1. Taxonomy (GTDB): domain Bacteria; phylum Pseudomonadota; class Gammaproteobacteria; order Pseudomonadales; family Azotimanducaceae; genus Bin55. The sequence continues at coordinate 15,152 of JAPOVY010000088.1, forward strand.
CAGTTAAAGACATCGTCACTCAGCGGTTAGTGTCAGCCGCAAGAACTCCGAATCCGTTACCTCGAACCCAAAACGACTGAGAAAATCGCACGAAGGCGCGCGAATAAACACTTCTCTACCTCCTTTCGATTCGATTATGCCGATGGCGTGCGCTACCATCCAACCCCCTATTCCACGACTTCGATACGACTCGCTGACACCTAGTCGTTCGATCTCAAACGCCAAAGCGGATAATCGTTTGAATCTGTATGCGGCAACAACGTTATCTTGATGTTTCGCGACCCGTATCGCGTCAAGATCCACGGGCTCACTCTCGGACAATCCCAACAAGACGTAAGGACATTCATCTTCTCGAGGACGGAAAATGGGATAGTCCCGTGGGTGGATAGGTATATCTAATTCGCCTACACTTGATTGCGCCATTAGCTACCTATCGGGTACTACCGCGCAATGCTAGAACTTGCTCTTGCAGTCCTTGTGCAGTTGCCACATCGGGAGAAATTGGTTTGCCTACTGTTACACGGACGCGCTTAGGTAGTTTTCGCGCATTCGACGCTTTCGAGAAGTAACTACCCCATAGTCCGCTAAGCGCGACGGGAATTACCGGTACTGGCGATTCCCTTAGTATCCGTTCGATCCCTCTCTGAAACGGCATCATTTCTCCAGTTGGCGTCAAACGACCCTCGGGGAAGATGCAAAAGATTTCGTTCTGATTCAATCCTTCCTTGACTTTCTCGAATGCTTCTTCATAGACCTCCGCGTCCTCCTCCTTGGTAGCGATCGGGACAGCACCCCCTACCCGACAAACGAAACGAACAACCGGTAGGTCGTAAAACGACCGGTGCATGATGAAGCGGAGCGGTCGACGTACAGCGCCCGCGAGCAGCATGAAATCTACATACGTGATGTGGTTAGACACCAACACAATCGGACCTCGATCCGGAATATTGTCAAGGCCGACGTGATCAACACGATACACCGAGTGACCGACTATCCAAACAATGAACCGCATGACAAATTCGGGCACTGTAACAAAAATGTATGCGGCAACAAGCGCGGTAAGAATGGCAATCACGAGAAATAGAGATGGAATTCCATAATCGAGCACGGTCAACCACAGAACCGAAATACCTGCCCCTAATACCATCGCGAGTGAATTGAGCACGTTGTTTCCTGCGATGACACGCGCGACTTTCGCAGGTGGCGTCCGGTTTTGAATCAAAGCCTGCATCGGCACGACGAACACGCCCGCTGACATGCCTAAAAAAGCTAAGTCGACGAGCAGTCTCGGCACACCATCCGCCGCCAAGAAATCGAACGCACCGCGCAATGGGACTGGCTCAATCGCAAGAATGCTGAAATAAGCGTCGATCCCCCAAATGCTCATTCCTAATGCACCAAGGGGAACCAGACCGATTTCTATTTTTCGACCACTCATTCGTTCACAGATCAACGAACCAATCGCAATAGCAACGGTGAATACGACCAACAACGCCGTAACGACCGTACCATCGCCGTAGAGATATTCTTTGGTTAAGTTCGGTACTTGCGTCAAAAATACCGAACCCAGCAGCCAGAACCACGACACCCCCAACACGCTTCGGAACACAGCCTTTCTTTCCATCGTCAAGCGGATGAGATTGACCGTTTCAGTAATAGGATTCCAATTGATCTTTGCTCGCTGGGCGGGTGGTGCAGGCGCGATTTGTAGACATGCAACAAATCCAAATATGGCGGTCAATACGACCGTTATCGATACCCAGATATTGACCTGCGTCATGTCTCCTAGAAGGTCGGAATTCCCAAGAATGCCACCGACAATCGTTCCTAGCAGAATCGCAACAAACGTTCCCATTTCGATCATCGCGTTGCCACCTACCAGCTCGGACGAGTGCAGCTGTTGGGGGAGAAGCGCGAATTTAAGAGGTCCGAAAAACGTCGACTGCGTGCCGTAGAGGAAAAGAACCCCAAGCATCGCAATGAGGTTTTGCGTGACCAGTGCTACTGCCACTAGAACGGCGATTAAGATCTCAGTCGCCTTGATGAAACGAACGAGTATGGCTTTGTCGTAGGTATCCGCTAGCGCTCCGGCCGTAGCCGAGAAAAGGAAAAACGGCAAGATGAAGAGCGCCGCTGCGACGTTGTTCAGTAAATTCGTGTCGTATGACTGTGCGATCGCACTAAATACAAATATCAGCAAGAGAGCTTGCTTATACACGTTATCGTTGAAAGCGCCGAAAAACTGGGTGACGAACAGCGGCAATAACCGTCGCGTACCCAGCAATCCAAACTGCGTTGTGGGACGCTCGATTGCATCACCAAATT
>JAPOVY010000088.1:17486-33987 GCA_026707905.1 Gammaproteobacteria bacterium
CCAAATTCGGTTGTTAAACCTGTGGACTGACTCACGTTGAGATCGCGCTATGCGTGTTCGTAGCTATTTGTCTTTGCGTAATAAGCTAGCATATCGGAAAATGGACGCCACGATCACTTTTTAACACTCTTTTTCTAGGAATCCGCAGCATAGCACGAAACACACATATAGTATCGACCCATTCTGGCGTCGGATTTCGCGCGCAGTTTCGTATAACCGATAAACACCTTGGAGATTTACATGAACTTAAAGTCACTTAGCGCGGCCGCGATGGCTTGTGGTTTGATCGCGGTAGCACAAGGACAGACCCCCGAAACCGCGCCTGTGGCAGCTACGCCGCCAATCGACCGCGTAGCGGGGATGGCGATTGAGGATATGCGAGCAGCAATTCAGTTGCGCTTCGACCGGTTAGATACCGACAAGGACGGATTCGTGAGCAAGGAAGAGTTCCCGGGTCCACGAGGTTCTGCGACGGGCAACCAACGTCCTCCCGGCAATGCCGCAGGGCGCGGGAACGACCGTCCGCGAATGAGAGATCAAGCGCCACAGCGTCAAGCACGTATGCCCATGCGTTGGCGGTCGTTTGATGACTACGACAGCGACAAAGATGGGCAAGTGAGTATCGATGAAATGGCTGCGCCTATAGACGAACTAGCTTCGCTCGACACAAACGGCGACGGTCGGCTTGATCGACGTGAGATGCGAGCTAACCGGCAACCTCAAGATGCTGCAAAGAAAGCACCAAAGAGCACTCAGTAACCCCTCATCTAACGATTTGATTCGGCGTGGATCGATCATGCACAATACAGTTGATGCCATCCTAGATGGATTCGCCTTCATTGAAAGCCGATTCTGACGAGTATCTCATGCAGCAAGTTCAGCAGAGAGACGAATCAGCATTTTCATTGCTTGTGCAACGACACACACAGAGCATCCATGCATTCATCTACCGTTTGTGTGGGAATCAAAGCGATGCCGAGGATATAACGCAAGAGACCTTTCTCCGTCTATGGCAGCGCGCAGCCCATTGGACGCCCGATACAGTGCAATTCTCTACATGGCTACACCAGATCGCACGGAATCTCTGTATTGATCAGTTTCGAAGGGAGCGATCCAGGAAGCGCACGTTGATACAAGAAACGATCGAGTTCGCTGACTCTTCGATCGAGACTATTGAGACTGCAGCACAAAAACAAGCGATTCGAGCTGCGATTCGAACATTACCGGAACGTCAACGCACGGCAATCGTGCTTTGTCAAGTTCAAGGCTGGACGCAGCAAGATGCAGCCAAGGTTCTCGATACGACCGTGGATGGTGTTCAAGCGTTAATCGGTCGTGCGAGACGAAGTTTGCGTGGGATATTAGTAACGAACAATGAATGAACAGAACTTTGAAGAGTTGCTAGACCGGCACGGTAGTGACCTGTCAATGTGGCCGGAAAATATGCGCGACGAGGCAAACGAGCTACTAGCTCAGAGTCCTACAGCGCTTGCGTTGTTGAATGCGGAAATTACTGTCGAAGAGGTTCTAGCAGACACGATGGTAGTTCCTGACGCTGATCGTCTCGAACAGAAGATCATGGCGAGATTTGCGGCTCAAAAACGCCGCTTCGCGTTCAACCAATGGCGTGCGTTCTTCTGGAAACCCGCTTTCGCTGCGACATGTTCGCTCGCCTTTGGCTTCTATCTCGGCGCGGCTAATCAAGAACTACCGGTTGATCTCGCGGAGGATTTGACCTACGTAACTTTTTACGACCATGAAGAGTGGTCAGGAGACGTACCAAATGAGCCGTAAGGCGCTGATCATTACCTGCGTTATCTCACTCGTCGTGAATCTAGGCTTCGTAGGTTTCTTCGTTGGAAAATCCTTCGGTCCACATCTCCATTCCGATCGAACGTCCACATGGACGGGTGCCCCGATTGACCGCATTCTTCGTCCATTGGGTGAGGAACGGGTGAAGGAGCTAGTGCCGTCCACAGAGGAACACCGCAAACAAATCCATGAACATTTGCGACAGCTTCGACGCGCTCAAACTGAACTCTACCGCGCAACCGTAGCGGAACCGTTTGACGCAGATCGTTTACACGATGCACAGGAAGCATTCAATGAGCTCTTTTTAGCAGCAAAGGCTCGCCATGATGAAATGTGGCTTGAGGTTGCGGCGAAATTGCGCCCAGATGAGCGCCGTCGCATCATGCGTAGAGCAATGCCTCGCCGGTATGACGAGAATCGTCAGCGCGGAACTCAGGCTGAACCCGTCGACAACGAAAACACCGATCTACCACAGGAGTAGGTCGTCAGACTAGGACGTGCGCCGTAGTCGGTTTACGACTGGAACTAATCGGGCACGCGGTTTTTCGCCAGCGGTTTTCCATTGGTCCGCAATCGTCACGAACCGCGCAACCAATTGAGTGTCGTATCGAGGATCCATTTTCCCTTCGGACTGCAATTTGGCGATACGTTCTACATTTTTCTCAATATCGGCCGCGAGTGATGCATCAGTTGTCGTGCCTGTTTCTAGCAGCTGGTAAAGCTTCAACCTTATGGCAGCGTTGGGACCAGTCTCATTCGTGTTAGGTCCTTCACTAGCGTCTCCGCTTTCGACTGTTGAAACAACATCGTCGTATAACCCACGCTTCGAACCAAAATGATGGTAAATCATTCGTTTGTTAACGCCTGCGAGTTTGGCGATGTCGTCGACGGTTGTACCCTTATAGCCACTCTTGGAGAACGCATGTGTTCCAGCGGTCAGTATCGCATCGCGAGAACTACCGCCACCATCGTCATTCAGTGTGACGCCTTCTAAGTGAAGCAACGCCCGTTTGAAGGGCAAGCCACCGGCATATCCGACTAATCTACCGTTCGCGCCGATGACTCGATGGCATGGCACAATAATGGCTAGTGGGTTTCGGTTGTTGGCCAAACCAACGGCACGTGCAGCCTTGGCGTTGCCTATGTTCTCAGCCAACTCACCGTACGTTACGACCGAGCCGTACGGGATTCTCTGCAGAGCATCCCAAACGCTACGTTGAAACTCTGTACCACTGTTTCCGTAAACGAGTGCAGATCACCTCTAAAGTAACTATCTAGTTCATCAGAAATGTGTCTAAAATGCGATTCGTTCTGCTCTATCTTCCCACCAGGGTAGGCTTGAGGGTTTAATACGTACTGTTTAGTTACTACATTGTGACCAGCCCACGAGGGATCGTTGAAAACAACCGCGATTAACCCGTGGTCAGACGCAAATAGCGTAAGATTCCCGAAAGGAGACTGATACCCAGTTGCATAGATCATCGATAATCTGTAATTTTTTAGTTACTGAATCGTAATTATAGTATATCTACAGTTACTAAAACTTCATTTTAGACGTCTATGTTCCAGCTTGAAAGCATGGTGCACACTGAACCCGGAGACCCAGCTCGTACGAACATAGTTAGTCAGTCAGTCACGTATCGTGATCATCACACGCTATCATTACCGGTTACGCATCGAGATCCCATATGACTTCTAGTCACGATACGATAGCTGTTCGCGGTGCGCGAACCCATAACTTACAGAACATTGATGTTGACCTCCCCCGTGACAAACTAATTGTCGTTACGGGTCTATCCGGCTCAGGGAAATCCTCTCTCGCGTTCGACACGCTATATGCGGAAGGGCAACGACGTTATGTTGAGTCACTATCAGCATATGCACGTCAGTTCCTTTCCATGATGGGTAAACCCGATGTCGATCACATTGACGGTCTCTCACCGGCGATTTCTATTGAACAGAAGGCAACATCTCATAACCCACGCTCTACGGTCGGTACGATCACTGAGATATATGACTACTTACGCCTGCTTTACGCTCGTGTTGGCGAACCTCGTTGTCCTACTCATGGCACCAAGCTCGATGCCCAGACGATATCGGAAATGGTCGATCAGGCATTGGCTTTCCCGGAAGGTACGCGCGCGATGGTGCTCGCACCCGTAATTGAAGACCGCAAAGGCGAACATGAGCATGTGTTCGCAGAACTCGCCGCAGCCGGCTATGTGCGTGCTCGCATCGATGGTATCGTCGTTGAATTGGATACTAAGCCAAAGCTGCACAAGAATCGCAAGCACACCATCGAGGCAGTGGTCGATCGATTCGTAATCCGTCCAGAGAATCAACAACGATTGGCAGAAAGCTTCGAAACGGCTCTCGAACTCAGTGAGGGCAGAGCGCTCCTTGTTGGTATGGATGGGTCCGACACCATTCCCGAAACGGTCTACTCAAACCGTTACGCCTGTCCGACATGCGGCTACGCCATTGTCGAACTTGAACCGCGAATGTTCTCATTTAACAGTCCACACGGCGCATGTACCAGCTGCGACGGACTGGGAACCGAGCAGAGTTTTTCACCCGAGCGTGTGATTGTCGACGATTCTCTGTCGCTAGCCGACGGCGCTTGCATGGGTTGGAGCAGAAATACAAGACACTACTTCCATATTTTTCAAAGACTCAGTGAACATTACGGATTCGATATTGAAAGACCGTGGAGCAGACTGAAGAAAGAACATCAGAACATCATCCTTCACGGGTCTGGCGACGAGAAGATCGACTTCAGCTTCAAGCTTCGGAACGGACGCGTCATCAAGCGTATCTTTAGATTCGAAGGTGTATTACCGATGCTGAAACGTCGGATGCACGAAACGAGTTCCGATGGAATCCGAGAGCACCTCGCGAACTTAATGTCCAATTCACCGTGTTCAGAATGTGGGGGTTCTCGATTGCGCGAAGAATCCCGCAACGTATTTATCGGAGATCAGAACATTGATCAGATCACGGCATATTCAATCCACGATGCACTCGATTACTTCAACGAGCTTAAGTTCGAAGGTCAGCGCAAGGTCATAAGCGAAAAAATCCTAATCGACATTCGCGCGCGGCTGCAATTTCTGAACGACGTTGGTCTGACCTATCTCACCTTGAATCGTAGTGCGGGTACGCTGTCCGGCGGCGAAGCGCAACGAATTCGGCTAGCAAGCCAGATCGGCGCCGGTCTCGTCGGCGTTATGTATATCTTGGACGAGCCATCGATTGGGCTTCATCAACGCGATAACGGTCGATTGCTCCAAACCTTATGCCACTTGCGGGACATCGGGAATACTGTAATCATCGTTGAACACGATGAAGAAGCCATCCATACCGCAGACCATATTGTGGATATTGGTCCTGGTGCCGGTGTTCACGGTGGTTTTATCGTTGCGCAAGGGACGATTGACGAAGTCAAACGAACTCAACAGTCAATCACGGGTGATTACTTGGCTGGACGTCGTGTTATTAAGGTACCATCAGTGCGTACACCCGTGGATAGCAAGCGCACGCTCAAATTAACCGAAGCCAGTGGAAACAATCTCAAAGAGATAAACGTAGAGATTCCGCTTGGTTTGTTCACCTGCGTGACTGGCGTATCGGGTTCTGGTAAATCGACATTGGTAAATCAGACGCTCTATCCGATTACCGCAAGGGAATTGAATAAGGCGACAACGCTCGTAGCAAAGGAGTACGACACCTGTTCAGGACTGCAACATCTTGATAAGGTGGTCGAGATCGATCAAAGCCCTATTGGCAGAACGCCACGGTCGAATCCAGCGACCTATACACAAATGTTCGGACCAATCCGCGATATATTCTCACGTACGCAGGAAGCCCGAGCTCGCGGCTACAAACCGGGTCGCTTCAGTTTTAATGTGAAGGGTGGCCGCTGCGAAGCGTGTCGCGGCGACGGTCTGATTAAAGTCGAGATGCACTTCTTGCCAGACGTCTACGTCCAATGTGATGTGTGCGAAGGTAAACGGTACAACCGTGAGACCTTGGAAGTCCGATACAAAGGTAAGAACATCCACGATGTGCTCGATATGGATGTTGAGGAAGCGTCTGAGTTCTTTTCAGCGATCCCGGCGATCCACAAGAAACTGCAAACGCTCCAAGACGTTGGGTTGTCCTATATCCGATTGGGACAGAGCGCAACAACGCTCTCTGGTGGCGAAGCTCAGCGTGTCAAATTAGCCCGCGAACTTTCGAAGACCGATACCGGCAGAACGCTTTACATCCTAGATGAACCTACCACTGGTTTGCATTTCTACGACATCCAGCACTTACTCGACGTCTTGCAACGCCTTCGCGATAGGGGTAATACCGTGGTCGTGATTGAGCACAACCTAGATGTCATCAAAACTGCGGACTGGGTGATCGACCTTGGACCGGAAGGTGGTTCAGCAGGTGGTGAGGTCGTAGCCGCAGGTACCCCCGAACAGCTGACCGAATACGACCAGTCATATACCGGTCAGTTCTTGAAATCTGCCTTAGGTCAGGTCGAACTAAACCAAGCCGCCGGTTAATAAGGCCATATCAGCCGCCGCGACGGCATTTAATCCTTCGGTTTGTCCTTTACCTCGTCCGTACCCGAGACATCGTCTGACGAGCTCGTCGCCGTTGCCTCAACGTTGGACGACTCACTTTCGTCATCCGCTGCATCCGTAGCAGCTACTTCGGCTTCGTCAAGTTGCTCCGCTATCTCAATCGACTCACTCGAAGTATCGGTTGATGCGTCATCAGTAATGGTCGTCGACTCTTCTTCTTCAACTTCCGTATCAGCAGTTAATAGCGGTTCAGGTTTCTGCTCAACAGGTTGGTCAGGCTGGTCCATGAGCTGCATGTAAGCCACCATCGCAGAATCACCTTGCCGATAACCCGCCTTAAGGATCCGCGTATAACCGCCAGGACGATCTACGTACCTCGGACCTAGCTCGGAAAACAGCTTGCCAACCGCTGCTTTGTTGCGGAGTTTCGCAAACGCGCGACGTCGATTCGCGACCGAATCGGTCTTGCTGAGTGTGATCAACGGTTCGACAAAGCGTCGCAGTTCCTTCGCCTTAACGACGGTCGTCTTTATCGTTTCATGCTTGATTAAAGACGCTGACATATTCGACAGCATCGCTTTACGATGCGCTGATGTCCGGTTCAGATGACGTCCGCTCTTTTGATGTCTCATGCTCGGTTACCTAACTGCGCCTCTGAACTTAAATCCGTCTTAGCTTTGCTTCGCCATATAGCTCGGAACTTCCATACCGATATGCAAGCCCATTACTAACAGTGCATCCTTGATTTCCTGCAAGGATTTGCGTCCAAGATTAGGCGTCTTCATCAGATCGGATTCTTGCTTACTGACCAAATCACCAATCGTCTCGATGCCTTCGGATCGTAGCGCGTTCATGGCACGCACACTTAACGTAAGGTCTTCGATCGAGAAGAAGAATTCCCTTGGAATCTCTTCACTTGCCGTGTCTGCTACCGTTGTCGCTGCGGTCGGTAACAGTCCTTCATCGACAAATGCGCTCAGTTGTTGTTGCAGGATGCTAGCTGCCCGAGTAATGATCTCCTGCGCATCAATCGTGCCGTTTGTCTCGACCTCAAGAATAAGCTTGTCCAAATCGGTCCGCTGCTCAACACGCGTACTTTCGACCTGGTAGATCACTCTTTGAATTGGGCTATAGCTCGCATCGAGCATCAAGTGACCCGTGGTTACTGTTTCAAAGTCATCGCCCTTGTCACTTGCGGGAACGTAGCCACGACCCTTGGTAACTGTTGCTTCCAGATAAATCTCGCCTTTTTCACCTAACGTACAGATGAGGTGATCAGGGTTGGCGATCTCAACGTTTGCGTTGTCCTGGAAATCTTTCGCGGTAACCTTGGCTTCTTTCTTGCTCGTTCCTTTCGCGTTTAGACGGAGCACGGCTGTCGGTTGCGTTCCGTTGAGACGGACACTGACACCTTTGAGATTCAACAGGATATCGACTACGTCTTCATAGACGCCTTCAATATTTGAGTAAGGTTGTTCTACACCATCGATTTTCACCTCGGTGATCGCACTACCCGGCATAAAGCCGAGAATGATCCGACGGAGTGCATTGCCAACCGTGTGTCCCATACCACGCTCGAAAGGCTCAAGAATCACCTTCAACGCGAGTTTTGGATCCATGTCATCGATCGGTTCGACAACCATGGTGGCAGGAGTTAGCAACGTGCCGACCTGTTGCAGAGGTACTAAACCATCTTGCTCATCCACCGAGGTAGCATCGTCCGCTACCGGTGCGTCGTCAGCGCTGTCTGCTTCAAGCTGGGTCGATTCTGCTGTCATTGATGTGATGGTCCTCTTATGACCAATGGTTAGGGTGTAATGCCGCCAATTGACACAGACGCATCGCGCCGCGCCTCAAGTCGGAGCGTCGTTACTTCGAGTAATGCTCGACGATTAAGTTCTCTTGGATTTCATGGGAAAGTTCTTCCCGATCCGGGTACCGCTTGAAAATGCTTGATTGATGTTCGCCATCGACATCAATCCAATCAATCGGCGGTCGCTGTTCGGCAAGCTGCAGAGCAACCTGGATTCGGACCTGCCCTTTTGCACGCTCCCGTACGGTGACAACGTCACCTTCGCGTACTTGATATGATGGAATGTTTACGACGCTGCCGTTGACTTCGATCGATTTGTGGGAGACCAGCTGGCGGGATTCAGCCCGCGTGCTTCCAAACCCGGACCGGTACACCACGTTGTCAAGCCGACACTCCAACAATCGTAGTAAATTCGAGCCGGTCGCGCCTTTCTGCCGATCCGCCTTCTTGTAGTAATTACGGAACTGTCGTTCCAGTACGCCATATAGTCGCTTCACTTTCTGCTTTTCGCGCAACTGGATTGCAAAGTCAGATTGACGACCACGACCCGCATTGCGTCGAATGTTCGGTTCACCTGGTTTTTTACCTTCCTTGCACTTATCGCTGAGCGCGCGTATACCACTCTTAAGAAAGAGATCCGTACCTTCACGTCGCGATAGTTTGAGTTTAGGACCGAGATACCTTGCCATGTTCGAACTTCCCTAGATACGACGCCGTTTTGGCGGCCGACAGCCATTGTGAGGCAATGGGGTTACATCTGTAATCGTGTTGATGCGTAAACCTTCAGCATGCATCGCGCGAACGGCCGACTCGCGTCCCGGCCCCGGACCTTTCACGTACACGTCGACGCTCTTCATGTCAAACGTATCCATGACCTGCCGTGCGACAAACGAAGCCGCTTCCTGCGCGGCGAACGGTGTACTCTTACGTGAGCCGCGATATCCCGAGCCACCCGCAGTCTTCCAGCCAAGGGTGTTGCCTTGACGATCCGTAATCGTGATGATCGTGTTGTTGAAGGACGCATGAACGTGCGCCAAGCCGTCTGATACCGCACGTCGTTGACGACGCCGGGAGGAAGAATCGCCTCTAGCCATACTCTTTAGCCTCTATTCACCTTACGGCCGCGACGCGTACGTGCGTTTGTTTGCGTGCGCTGACCTCGAACCGGCATGCCTCGTCGATGGCGAATACCGCGATAACAACCTAGATCCATCAATCGCTTCACGTTCATGTCTTGCTCACGACGCAAATCACCTTCAACATTGAGTTTCGCGACTTCCGCTCGCAGCAAATCTAGCTCGCCTTCGCTAAGGTCCGAAATCCTTGCGTTTGAGTTCACACCGACGTTGTCACAAAGCTGTACAGCCGTGGTTCGCCCAATTCCGTATACATACGTAAGCGCAATTCCCGCGTGTTTTTGATCGGGAACATTGACCCCTGAAATCCGTGCCATCTAGCTAACCTTGTCGTTGTTTATGTTTCGGGTCGTCACAAATGACGTATAAGACGCCGCGGCGCCGTACGACTTTGCAGTTCCTGCACATTTTTTTAATGGATGCTCGTACTTTCATGTGTTGTATCCTCGATACGACTCAACGCCGCCTGTACCCGCGCAAGTTCGACTTCTCCATGAGCTTGGCGTATTGGCTCGACATCAGATGAGCCTGCACCTGCGACATGAAGTCCATTGAGACCACAACGACGATCAATAGTGCTGTGCCGCCGAGCTGGAATGTAATGTCAAAGAACACAATCATGAATTCCGGAAGCAGACAGACTAGCGTCACATACAAAGAGCCAAACACCGTCAGCCTCGTGCTGACGTCGTCGATGTAATTGGTGGTCTGCACCCCGGGCCGAATGCCCGGTATGTACGCCCCTTGACGTTTCAAATTGTCAGCGATGTCTTTCGGGTCAAACACGATCGCAGTGTAGAAGAAACTGAAAAAGATGATGCCAGCGCCGAACAGCAGGATATACAACGGGCGACCTGGACTTAATTCCAGAGCGACGTCCTGAAGCCAACCCATACCAACCCCTTGACCAAACCACTGTGCCATTGACGCAGGCGCTAATAGCAAACTAGACGCGAAAATCGCAGGTATTACCCCCGCCATATTTACTTTCAATGGCAGGTGGGTCTGCTGCCCTGCTAACATCCGGTTGCCTTGCTGACGTTTAGCGTAATTCACCGGAATGCGTCGTTGGCCGCGTTCAATGAATACCACAAATCCCACAACGACAACTGCGAATAGACCGACGGCGAGCAATGCCACGATATTGGTGGTTCCTTGTCGAGCCGCCTCAAACGCTTGTCCGATCGCAGATGGGAATCCCGACACAATGCCCGCGAAGATCAACAGAGAGATACCGTTCCCTACGCCTCGCTCAGTGATTTGTTCGCCGAGCCACATCATGAACATCGCTCCTGTCACAAGGGTTGTGATCGAAACGAAATAAAAGCCCAAGCCCGGATCGAACGGTAGTCCTTGTGCGGCAATACCACCCGTCATGGCAGTGCCTTGAACGAGCGCAATAAGCAGTGTGCCGTAGCGAGTGTACTTCGTGATCTTCCGCCGCCCTGCTTCACCTTCTTTGCGAAGCTGATTGAGCGTTGGATACATCATGGTAAGTAGGTTCATGATGATGCTTGACGTAATGTACGGCATGACGCCCATCGCCAAGATGCTCATGCGCTCAAGTGCACCACCCGAGAACATGTTGAACAAATCAAGAATTCCACCCTGATTTGCTGCAAATAAATCCGCCAACCGATCTGGATTTATCCCCGGTACGGGGATGTGTGTGCCAATTCGGTAGACAAGCAACGCAAACAGCACGAACAAGAGCCGATTGCGTAGTTCAGTCAACCCAGTTTGCACACCCGCAAGCGTCGGGGGTGGCAGCGGGGTGGCTGGCGTCGTAACCATGATCGTGTCGCTAGGCCTCGACCGTACCGCCAGCGGCTTCAATCGCCGCTTTCGCGCCAGCGGAGACTTTTACGCCCTTCACGGTCAATGCGCGATCTACTTCGCCCGATAAGAACACGCGTGCGCGTTTTACCTGCCGCGAAATGACGCCGGCTGAAATCAATGTCGCCAACGTTACTTCATCACCTTCAACCGAAGCGAGCTCACCGAGTCGAACTTCAGCCGTAGTACGGCCTTTGCGCGATTTAAATCCGTATGTCGGCACGCGCTTTTGAAGCGGCAGTTGTCCACCTTCAAAACCTAGACGAACACCGCCTCCAGAACGAGAGTTTTGCCCTTTGTTGCCGCGTCCACAGGTACCACCTTGACCAGCGGAAGCACCACGGCCAACCCGCTTACGTGCTTGGCGACTGCCCTTTGCAGGCGCGATTTCGTTAAGTCGCAATGCCATTTGGCTAGGCCTCGCCTTCTACGTGGACCAGATAGTCAACGCGATTGATCATGCCTCGAATCGAAGGCGTATCCTCAAGTTCCACGCTTTGACCGATTCGCCTCAATCCTAAGCCACGGACGCAGTCGCGATGCTTGGCCATTCGACCGATCGGACTCTTCGTCAATTTGACGACCAGTGTCTTTTTCTTCCTCGCCACGCTGCTATCCGATTACTTGCTCTACCGTCAAGCCACGTTTGGCTGCGATCATCTCTGGCGAGTTGATCTTGCGAAGACCGTTTACCACCGCGACAACGACGTTAACTGGGTTCGTCGAACCATAGCATTTCGCAAGTACGTCGCGCACACCGGCTGCTTCAAGTACGGCTCGCATGGTCCCACCGGCTATGATCCCGGTCCCTTCTGAGGCGGGGCTCATGAATATCTTGGATGCGCCGTGCTTTTCAGTTACCGCATACCACAACGTCGTACCGTTTAGTTCGATATCGAACATGTTGCGGCGTGCAGCTTCACCTGATTTAGTGATCGCCGTCGCTAACTCACGTGCACGACCGTGTCCAAACCCGATACGACCATTGCCATTGCCAACCACCGTAAGTGCCTTGTGAGTGACGATTCGACCGCCTTTTACTGTCTTGTTCACGCGCTTAAAGTCGACCAGTTTTTCGATTAAGCCTTCTTCGCGACTCTCTTCTGTATAAGCCATAGCTAGAACACCAATCCTTCTTCGCGAGCCGCATCCGCGAGACTCTTCACGCGACCGTGATATTTGTAACCCGCGCGATCGAATGCAACTTGCTTGACACCAGCTTCAATCGCCCGTTGTGCGATGAGCGTACCAACCGCCGCTGCCGCAACTTTGTTACCCGTTTGACCCTCTCGTAACGAAGCTTCCAACGTTGATGCCTGCGCCACGATTTCGTCACCTTGCCCATTAATTACCTGAGCGTACATATGCTGCGAGGTGCGATGAACACACAGTCGCGTCGTACCTAGTTCGCGCGACTTCAATCGAGCTCTTTTAGCACGTCGTAAACGTGTCGCTGTCTTTCGGTTCATCGTCTTACTTCTTCTTTCCTTCTTTGCGCCTTACGTACTCATTTAGGTACCGTACTCCTTTGCCCTTATACGGTTCTGGAGGACGCAAACTTCGAATCTCTGCAGCAACTTGTCCAACTTGCTGGCGATCGATGCCAGAAACAACGATTGACGTTTGGGTAGGCGTGGCGATCTCAACGCCTTCGGGAATTGGGAAATCGATGGGTTGTGAATATCCCAGCATCAAGTTTAGATTGTTTTTCTCTGCCCGTGCCCGATAGCCTGTTCCTTGAATCTCGAGTTGCTTTTCCCAGCGCTCTGTGACACCATGCACCATATTGCGCAACAGTGCTTGATACGTGCCCGCCAATGCGAATTCACTGCGTGCCTTCGATCGCGGTGTGACTGTAAGTTCGCCATTCTCGCGCGAAATGTCAACGCCACCCTTGACATCAAGGGACAGTTCTCCGTGCTGACCTTTTACCGTTACCGACGAAGCATTCACTGCGACATCGACTCCTTCAGGTACTTGTACGGTTCTATTGCTCGATTTAGCCATCGTCTAATCCTAGAAAACCGTACAGAGAACCTCGCCGCCCACACCTAAGCGTCGGGCTGCTTTCTCTGTAATGACCCCCTGATTGGTTGACAATATCGCAGTACCTAGACCGCCACGCACCCTCGGTAGGTCGTCCCGGCCGACATAACGTCTTAGCCCCGGTCGACTCGCACGATCAATCGATTCGATGACCGGCATGCCATCATCGAGATACTTGAGAGTGATCGTCAACATTGGCTTGACGTCGTCAGTAGTTTCGAAACTCTCAATGTACCCTTCTTCCGCCAATACGTCGCAGATCGCACGCTTTAACTTCGAATGCGGCATCGTGACGGTCTTCATACGCACCATCTGTGCGTTCCGAATTCGCGTCAACATGTCAGCTACAGGATCTTGCATAGTCATGATGACTTACCAGCTCGCCTTGACTAAACCTGGTACGTCGCCTCGCATCGCAGCTTCACGCAGCTTGTTACGTCCGAGACCAAATTTCCGATAAACGCCGCGAGGTCGTCCCGATATGCCGCAACGTCGTTGCTGTCGTATCGGGTTTGCGTTTCGAGGTAATTTCTGCAACGCGTGTTGCGCGTCAAGTCGTGTTTCGTATTCAGCCGAACGATCGTTCACAATCGCTTTTAACTCGCGCCGCTTCTCCGCGTATTTCGCACAGATCTTTGCTCTCTTCACTTCGCGCGCAAGCATCGATTTTTTTGCCATCTCGCTCTTAGCTCCTAAATGGAAATCCAAAGGCTTGAAGCAATGCCAAACCTTCTTCGTCCGATTTCGCGGTGGTCGTAACCGTGATATTCATGCCGCGAATTCGATCGATTTTGTCGTAATCGATTTCCGGAAACACGATTTGTTCTGTTAATCCCATAGAGAAATTCCCACGCCCATCGAAGGAACGCGGATTCAAGCCACGAAAATCTCGAATCCGAGGGATTGCGATGCCAATGAGTCGCTCGACGAACTCGTACATGCGTGCTCGTCTCAACGTGACCATGCAACCTACAGTCCAACCGGCTCGGATTTTGAAAGCTGCCTCAGACTTACGTGCGGTGGTCAATTTCGGTTTTTGCCCAGTTATCAGCGATAGATCATCGACCGCGGCATCCAGTATCTTCTCGTCAACTTTGCCATCAACAATCGCCCCACCCACGCCCATGTTGAGCGTCACTTTCGACAACCGAGGCACTGCCATGACCGATGAATAGCCAAACTCTTCTAGAAGTTGAGGCCGGATGGCTTCTTGGTAATCGTTCAATAAGTTAGCCATGCTTAGACGATCCTTTCACCGCTCGACTTGAACGTACGCACCTTCTCGCCGTCCTCTTCGATCCATGTCACTTTATCGCGTTTTTGGGTATCCGGGTTGTAAATAGCGATGTTCGAGATGTGCAACGGCGCTTCTTGTTCAAGAATGCCGCTCTGTTCACCCTCACGTTGAGCTTTCACATGGCGCTTCACGAAGTTGACGCTACCAACAACGACACGATCATCGTCTACAAAGCGAACCACGTAACCAATGCGTCCTTTCTCGCGTCCGGCGATCACGATGACCTGGTCGTCGACCCGAATTCGCCCTTTCATCGTGACTAGAGGACCTCCGGGGCCAATGACACGATGCGCATGAAATTACTCGTACGTAATTCCCGTGTGACCGGACCAAAAATACGCGTACCGATCGGCTCGTCTCCCTGTAGGAGTACGGCCGCGTTCTGGTCGAATTTGATGAGCGATCCGTCCGCACGACGCATGCCTTTGCGCGTCCGCACAACGACGGCGTTCATTACTTGCCCTTTCCTAACCCGACCATTCGGCGTCGCTTCCTTAACCGTGATCTTTATCACGTCGCCGATGCGCGCGTACCGTCGCCGCGAGCCGCCAAGCACCTTAATGCACTTCACCCGTCGTGCACCACTGTTGTCTGCAACTTCGAGCATGGTTTCGGCTTGAATCATGACGATTTATCCCCGCGTTGACTTGACGTCAATCGATTTCAGTTTGAAAGATTTCGTCTTTGAAATCGGGCGGCATTCAATTGCACTTACGAGATCGCCGAGACCACATTCATTGTTTTCATCGTGAATATGAAATTTCGACGATTTCTTGATGTACTTCCCGTATATCGGGTGCTTCACCCGCCGGTCGACGCGGAGCGTGGCCGTTTTGTCGGCCCCGATCGACACGACTTCACCACGAATTGTTCGCGGGATCTTGACTTCAGCCATTGGTTTTCTCCCGCATGATGGTTTTAACTCGCGCGATATCGCGTTTTGTTTGCTTCATCAGATGGGTCTGGGGGAGCTGATCCATCGAGCGTTTGATACGAAGATTGAAGCGCTCTTTCAAAAGGCGCACATGCTCTGCCTTGAGTTCGTCAAGGCTCAAGTCCCTCAACTCGTCAGCTTTCATTAACCGCCACTCCGTCGCACAAGCGTGGTCTTAAATGGCAACTTCGATGACGCTAAGCGAAACGCTTCACGGGCTGTGTCTTCCGTCACACCTTCCATTTCATACAAGACGCGTCCAGGTTGGATCTGTGCTACCCAATACTCGACACTTCCCTTACCTTTACCCTGTCGTACCTCGAGTGGTTTCTTCGTAATCGGTTTGTCTGGAAACACGCGAATCCAAACCTTGCCACCACGGCGCACATAGCGCGTCATCGCACGACGCCCTGCCTCAATCTGACGAGCAGTCAAACGACCTCGGCCTGTCGCTTTCAGACCGTATTCGCCAAATGCGACACGACTCCCACGAAGCGCCATACCTCGGTTTCGGCCTTTCTGTTGTTTGCGGTATTTGGTCCGCGTTGGCTGTAACATCGCCTATGCGGCCCCACGTCCTTCGTGATCGCCATCGCCAATGATTTCGCCTTTGAAGATCCAGACTTTCACACCCAGCGTACCGTAGGTTGTCATCGCTTCGACGACTGCGTAATCGATATCCGCCCGTAACGTGTGGAGTGGCACTCGACCCTCCGCGAACGTCTCCGCTCGGGCAATCTCAACGCCATTCAATCGACCCGCCACGCGCACCTTGATACCCTCAGCGCCCATACGAATCGCATTCGTCATGACACGACGTACAGCGCGTCGAAAGGCCACGCGCTTCTCAAGTTGCTGTGCGATGTTCTGTGCTGCCAAGTAAGCGTCAATTTCAGGCTTGCGGATTTCCTCGACGTCTAGCTTGACAGGCTGGTTCATCATGACCGAGAGCTCAGCACGTAATTTCTCGATATCTGCACCCTTGGTCCCGATCACCATCCCAGGCCGGGCGCTGTGGATCAGAACGTGAATATCACTCCGAGGTCGTTT
>JAPOVY010000088.1:33997-54707 GCA_026707905.1 Gammaproteobacteria bacterium
GTCGTTTGATCTCAATTCGGCTAACGTAGGCATCACGAAGCCGATTCATCAAATAGTCGCGGACCTCAAGATCGTTCAGTAGGTAATTCGCATAGTTGCGTTTATCGGCATACCAGATTGACGTGTGCTCCTTGACGATCCCAAGGCGCATGCCATTGGGGTTGACTTTCTGACCCATCCTAATGCGCTCCTTGGTTCTCGTCGCTCACGGCGAGCGTTATGTGACACGTACGTTTGAACACACGACCTGTTCGACCCCGACCGTGGAAACGCAAGCGTTTCAGCGTGAGACCTTCATTCACGTACGCTTCTGAAATCCATAGGTCGTCGACCGCGGCATTTTTGTTTTCAGCATTGGCAACCGCTGATTCCAATAGTCGATTAACGTGTCGAGCACTCTTCTGAACGTCAAATCGTAGAACGTCTAATGCCGTCGTTACGGGCATGCCACGGATCTGATCAATCACCAATCTAGCCTTCTGTGGCGATACGCGAAGTCGATTGGCCGTTGCTGTGGCTTTCATGACGGCTTATACCCTCGCCTTCCGATCTGCCGCATGACCGCGAAACGTTCGCGTCGGGGCAAACTCGCCGAGTTTGTGACCCACTAGTTCCTCCGTGATAAACACGGGCACGTGCGCTCTACCATTGTGGACTTGAATCGTCAATCCCACCATTTGCGGCACGATCATTGATCTTCGCGACCAAGTTCGAATCGGTCGACGATCATTGGTCTCCTGGGCACGTTCGACCTTCTTCATCAGGTGAAGATCGACGAACGGACCTTTGCGTAACGAACGAGGCATGTGCTATCTCCTCCCTCGTCGACGCACGATGAGATGGTTTGTACGTTTGTTACGTCGTGTTTTGAAGCCTTTCGTCGGTTTTCCTGTCGGCGACACCGGGTCTCGCCCACCCGATGACTTGCCTTCACCGCCGCCAAGCGGATGGTCGACCGGGTTCATCGCTACGCCACGAACCGTCGGACGAATGCCGCGCCAACGCTTCGCGCCGGCCTTCCCTAACGATCGCAAGTTATGTTCCGGATTGCTTACCTCGCCAAGGACTGCACGACATTCCGCTAAAACGCGACGCATTTCACCGGAGCGCAGACGCAATGTCGCGTAAGTACCTTCCCGAGCCACCAGTTGTGCTGATGTTCCAGCACTGCGAGCCAATTGCGCGCCCTTCCCGGGCTTTAGTTCAATACAGTGCACCACACTTCCTAACGGTAAATTGCGAAGCGGCATCGCGTTCCCGACACTGATCGGTGCCGATGATCCAGACCGTACCGCATCGCCGGCTTTCAATCCATTGGGTGCGATGATGTAGCGACGCTCTCCGTCTTGGTACTTAACGAGTGCGATATTCGCCGATCGATTCGGATCGTATTCCAAACGCTCAACGATCGCAGGTACGTTGTCTTTCGTTCGTTTGAAGTCAATCTTTCGGTAGTGCTGTTTATGTGCGCCACCCCGATGTCGTGTGGTAATCCGACCTGCGTTATTACGCCCACCTCGACCGTGTTGGCTTTCCAACAACGGCTTGTAAGGCGATCCCTTGTGGAGGTCAGGATGAACGACCTTCGTAACGAAACGTCGACCTGGCGAAGTAGGTTTAGTTTGAATAACCGCCATCAGAATTCCCTCGTAAAGTCGATGTCGTCACCTTCTGCGAGCCGTACATATGCCTTTTTCCACGACTTGAAACGACTAACGCTACCTCGCCGGAGCATGCGCTGCTTCACCTTACCTTTGACGTTAACTGTAGAGACCTTGAGGACGCTTACATCAAACAGTTTTTCAACCGCGTGTTTGATCTCGTGCTTAGTGGCGTCTTTCAGCACTTTAAACGTGTATTGGTTGCCCTGATCGCCGATATTTGTCGCTTTTTCAGTCACATGTGGCTCGACGATCACGTTGTAGAGGCGGTCATCCTTCATGCCAATGTTTCCTCACAACGTCGGAGGCCATCAACCGAGAATAGCACGTGGTCGCATTTCATGAGGCTGACGGGATTGAGCTGAGCAACGCTTACGACTTCAACGTGATTTAGGCTGCGTGCCGCACGTTCTAACGATTCGTTATTACCAGCGTCAACAATCAGCACTTTGTTCAATTCGAGCTTTTCGAGGGCTTCAACCAGATTCTTCGTTTTGAATTCGGGTGCGGGGAGTTCATTAACGGCAGAAAGTCGTTCTTGCCGTAGCATTTCAGAGAGTAGACAGCGCAAAGCGCCGCGATACATCTTCCGATTGAGCTTGACTGCTCGTTTAACGGGACGTGCCGCAAATGTAACGCCACCACCTTGCCAAATCGGACTATTGCGGGATCCCGCACGCGCACGTCCAGTACCTTTCTGTCGCCATGGTTTCGCGCCGCCGCCGCGAACTTCCGACCGATTCTTCTGTTTTCGTAGCCCGGTATGACCTCGGCGAATAAACGTCTCTAGAACTTGATGAACGAGCGCTTCTCGGTATTCGCTTCCGAACACACCGTCACTAATTTCAATGTTCTCTGTGGTGTCGCGAAGCGTTACGTTCATGGCTAGTTCCGAGATCCCGCGTCACCGTGGTCCTTGATCGCCGGACACACAAACACATCGCCGCCCGTTGGACCCGGTACCGCGCCTTTGATAAGCAGGATATCGTTCTCCTCATCAACGGCTACGACCTTTAGATTCTGAACAGTGACTCGTCGATTTCCCAGCTGGCCCGCCATTTTCTTGCCTTTGAACACCTTTCCAGGTGTCTGACATTGGCCAACTGAACCGAGAGCGCGGTGAGAGACGGAATTGCCGTGCGACATGTCTTGCGTCGAGAAGTTCCAGCGCTTGACCGCACCCGCGAATCCCTTGCCTTTCGATGTTCCTCGAACATCGACCGTCTGCCCAGGTTCGAACTGTGAAACTGTTAGTGTGCCACCGACAGCCGGAATCTCATCTTCTTCTACGCTATCGGTTCGAAGCTCATAGAGACATCTTCCTGGAGAGTCATCGACCTCACCTTCTGCGTTGGCAAAACTTGCTCGATAATGCCCGAGTTCCGGCTGACTCAGCCGTTCAGGTTTTTGCGCTCCGCATGCCACTTGCAGCGCGGTGTAGGAATCCGTCGCCGTGTTCTTGACTCTTACCACACGATTGGGTTTCGCTTCAATGACGGTAACAGGAATAGCACGCCCCGTGTCATCGAAAAGACGGGTCATACCCCCTTTGGTACCAACGATTCCTATTGTCATGACATTCTTCTAGCATCGAGTATTTCAGTGCTGCGACGGTAAAAAAATCGGCGCACCGTCATTAACAGTGAACCGATTCATATTCGGCTGCGAGCAAGCTGCTCGCATCAACCTGAAGTTACTCTAAGTGACGCTTACTTCGATATCGACTCCTGCGGCCACATCGTGTTTACTGAGTGCATCAACGGTCTTGTCCGTGTAATCAACAATATCGATAAGACGCTTATGCGTGCGAATCTCATATTGATCCCTTGCATCCTTGTCGACATGTGGCGAAATTAACACCGTCCACCGTTCCGTACGTGTCGGCAACGGAATAGGACCGACCAGCCGTGCACCCGATCGCTTGATCGAATCGACTAAATCAGCCGTCGTAGCATCCAGCAATTTGTGGTCAAATGCCTTCAACTGGATGCGGATGTGTTGGTTTGTTGCCACGTACCTTCCAAAGGTGTAATGCACATACACGCCCCTACCCAATTCGAGGGGCGTAAAAAAGGCAGCGAATTTTACTTACGCTGCCTTTCTCTACCGAGGTTTTACTCGATTATTTTCGTTACGATCCCGGAGCCTACGGTTCGACCGCCTTCACGAATCGCGAATCGCAATCCTTCATCCATTGCAATCGGACTAATGAGGGCAACGTCGAACTCAACGTTGTCGCCGGGCATCACCATCGCATCTGGATCCGGCATTTCCACGCGACCGGTGACGTCCGTGGTTCGGAAATAAAACTGCGGTCGATAGTTCGTGAAGAATGGTGAATGTCGACCGCCTTCTTCCTTCGTCAGCACGTATACAGAAGCTGAAAACTTCGTATGCGGCGTGATCGAACCCGGAACCGCCAACACCTGGCCGCGCTCGACTTCATCGCGCTTTAGGCCTCGAAGCAGCACTCCAATGTTTTCACCGGCCCTACCTTCATCAAGCAATTTGCGAAACATTTCGACGCCCGTACAAGTCGTCTTCTGCGTATCGCGAATGCCAATAACTTCGAGCTCGTCGCCCATCTTCACGATACCGCGATCGACACGACCTGTTACAACTGTACCTCGACCAGAGATCGAAAAGACGTCTTCGATCGGCATCATGAACGGTGCGTCAATGGCTCGTTCCGGTTCAGGAATGAAGTCGTCCAGTGCCTTAATGAGTGCGCGTACACTTAGAGCACCGTCTTCGCCTTCATCGCCTTCGAGTGCTTTCAATGCGCTACCTACGATGATCGGCGTATCTTCCTCAAAATCGTTGTCGACAAGTAGCTCTTGAACGCTGATCGTGACAAGCTCGACAAATTCTTCGCGTTCTTCAGGATCAATTTGGTCGACTTTGTTGATGTAAACAACGATCTTGCGGACGCCAACCTGTCGTGCAAGCACGATGTGTTCACGTGTCTGAGGCATCGGTCCATCATCAGCCGAGACCACCAAGATGGCACCGTCCATCTGCGCCGCACCCGTGATCATGTTCTTGACGTAGTCAGCATGACCCGGGCAGTCGACGTGTGCATAGTGGCGCTCTTCGCTCTCGTATTCCACGTGAGTCGTCGCGATCGTAATGCCACGTTCTTTCTCTTCCGGTGCATTGTCGATCTCGTCAAATTCCTTGACGTCACCCGAACCGCGATCGGCCGCGCAGATCTTGGTCATTGCGGCTGTTAACGTCGTCTTGCCATGGTCAACGTGACCAATGGTGCCGACATTGATATGCGGCTTGGTACGCTCAAATTTCTCTTTTGCCATTGTGAATTCCTCCGTTTGTCGGCAAGACGATTGAGCTGTTTTGCTATCGCGCCTTAATTACTTCTGCGATGGTATCGGGTACCTCGGCGTATTCCGCGAATTCCATCGTGAATGTTGCACGTCCTTGTGTGGATGATCTCAGGTCCGTTGCGTAACCGAACATCTCGCCGAGTGGGACTTTCGCACGCACAATCTTGCCGGCAAAGTTCTCGTCCATGCCTTCGATCATGCCGCGCCTTCGATTCAAGTCGCCGACCACCGCACCCATATAGTCCTCGGGGGTCACAACTTCAACCGCCATGACCGGCTCCAACAGCACCGGATCTGCTTTCGCTGCGCCATCGCGCAACGCAGTTGAGCCGGCAATTTTAAAAGCGACTTCGCTTGAATCCACGTCGTGATACGAACCATCGAATAGCGTAGCCTTTATGTTGATCAGTGGGAAGCCGGCAATGACGCCGTTGTCCATCTGCTCACGGATTCCTCTATCCACCGCAGGTATGTACTCTCTGGGTACAGCCCCACCCACAATCTCGTCGACGAACTCGTACGTGCTTTCACCATCCTCGAGCGGTTCAAAACGTACAAAGACGTGACCGTATTGACCCCGACCGCCTGACTGACGAACGAATTTCGCCTCTGAATCGGTAGGTGTCCGAATCGTCTCACGATAGGCAACCTGCGGTTTTCCAATATTTGCCTCAACGCTGAACTCGCGTTTCATTCGATCAACGATGATGTCGAGATGGAGTTCGCCCATACCAGCAATAATGGTCTGACCGGATTCCGCGTCCGTTGAAACACGAAAGGAAGGGTCTTCTTGTGCCAATTTAGCTAGTGCGATGGACATCTTGTCTTGGTCTGCTACGGACCTCGGTTCCACCGCAACATGTATGACGGGTTCAGGAAATTCCATACGCTCAAGCTGAACGAAGTGTCGCTCGTCACAAAAAGTGTCTCCCGTAGTGACATCTTTTAGACCGATCGCCGCAGCGATATCGCCAGCTCGGACTTCGTCGATCTCGTTACGTTCATTCGAGTGCATCTGTACCATGCGACCGACCCGTTCACGCTTGTCTCGCACAGAATTGAAGACCCGATCCCCGGACTTGAGCACACCGGAGTAGACACGAAAAAATGTTAGTGTGCCTACGTACGGATCAGTCGCAATCTTGAACGCGAGCGCCGCAAACGGTTCATCGTCATCGGAATGACGTTCAGTCGGTTGCCCATCGCGCATGGTTCCTTCGATCGCTTTGACCTCGGTTGGCGCGGGTAAAAAGTCAATCACGGCATCTAGTACCGGCTGAACACCTTTGTTCTTAAACGCCGAACCACAAAGCGCGGGTACGATTTCATTCGCGATCGTGCGCTCGCGCAAACCCGTTTTGATTTCTTCGCTAGTTAGTTCGACCCCTTCCAAGTATTTTTCGGTCAGTTCTTCATTCGCGTCTGCGGCTTCTTCGATCAAGCGTTCCCGCATACTTTCCGCGTCAGCTAACAATTCTTCCGGTATGTCGGTTCGTGTAACTGAAAGTCCCTGATCTTCCTCGTTGAAATACAGAGCTTGCATCTCGATTAGATCGACCACGCCTTTAAAGGTCTCTTCTGCACCAATCGCGAGCTGAACCGGCACAGGTTTCGCACCTAGGCGGTCTTCGATTTGCTCGACGACACGTGCGAAATCAGCGCCTGCGCGATCCATTTTGTTGACGAACACAATTCGAGGTACTTCGTACCGGTCCGCTTGGCGCCACACTGTTTCGGATTGGGGTTCGACCCCGGCTGCACCGCAGAACACAACGACAGCCCCATCAAGAACGCGTAGACTGCGTTCGACTTCGATCGTAAAGTCCACGTGACCTGGCGTGTCGATGATGTTGATACGGTGTTCGTCAAATTGCTGGTCTGTTCCACGCCAGAAACAAGTCGTCGCAGCTGACGTGATCGTGATACCACGTTCTTGTTCCTGCTCCATCCAGTCCATGACCGCCGCGCCATCATGAACTTCGCCAATCTTGTACGAGATACCCGCATAAAACAGCACGCGTTCGGTGGTCGTGGTCTTACCCGCGTCAACGTGCGCGACAATACCGATATTTCTGTAGCGGCCGATTGGCGTGCTACGAGGCATCTTTGCTCCGAATGAAGTTGTGAGATTTAGTTGTTAGGGTACGAACGGTGTTAGTGAGTCGTAAGCTCTGTCAAGAGCGTTCAATACCTGAAATGAGCGAAAGCACGATTTGCCTCCGCCATGCGATGTGTGTCGTCCCGCTTCTTAATTGAAGCGGAATTTGCGCTATTTGCCGCCGCGTCCGCGAGTTCGCTCGCGAGGCGAGCATCCATCGACTTTTCACTGCGCTTGCGCGCGTTTTCAACTATCCAACGCATCGCCAATGCCTCTCGACGTGAAGGTCGTACTTCGATTGGCACTTGATATGTCGCACCACCGACGCGACGAGATTTGACTTCAGTCGCGGGCGATACGTTCTCTAATGCCTTCAAGAACACATCGACTGGGTCGACTTTCTGTCGAGTCTCGATGATCGACAACGCGCCGTACACAATTCGCTCAGCAACTGCTTTCTTGCCGCTTTCCATCACATGATTGATGAACTTGGCAAGTGTTTCATTGTGGTACTTCGGATCCGGGAGGATCACGCGCTTCTCAGCTCGTCGACGTCTTGACATTTTCTGGCCCTACTTCGGTTTTTTGGAGCCGTACTTCGAACGACCTTGCTTGCGTTCTTCAACACCCGCGAGGTCACCGACGCCGCGCACCGTGTGGTAGCGCACGCCTGGCAAATCCTTCACTCTGCCGCCACGAATCAGCACAGACGAGTGTTCCTGCAAGTTATGACCTTCGCCACCAATATAGGAATTGACTTCGTAGCCATTGTTGAGCCGTACACGACACACCTTACGCATCGCGGAATTCGGTTTCCGCGGCGTCGTTGTATACACGCGCATGCACACGCCCCGCTTCTGCGGTGCCGCTTCAAGCGCGGGTACTTTGCTCTTGGTTTGCTTGCGCTTGCGCGGTTTGCGAACCAACTGATTAATGGTTGCCAAGCATCAACTCCAACATCGAAAATGCAGTCGGCCGCACGCCGCGAATTTCAATGCGCCGTGCGACAGGCTGCGCAATTCTAGTGACAGAACTTGACGGATTCAACTCTCACCGCCAGTTTCAAGCGTCTCAAGTTTCTGTTCCGTTTCGTCCTCTGTCAATCCTTCGTGGACGCGTTCTTCAATAATCTTTCGTTCCTCGCGTTCCTGCTTCATTTTGCGCTGGTGCGCTAAGCCGGTGCCCGCTGGAATCAAGCGACCCACAATCACGTTTTCCTTTAGACCGCGTAACATGTCCTTGCGACTGTTCACGGCTGCATCAGTCAGTATCTTGGTGGTTTCCTGGAACGACGCCGCGGAAATGAACGAATCCGTTGCGAGCGACCCACGCGTGATGCCGAGTAGAACGCGATCAAATTGGGCGGGTTGCTTCCCTTCGTTCGTGAGTTCCTCGTTGGCACTTAACGCTGCAACGTACTCAACACGTTCGCCTTTCACGAAATCAGAATCACCCGCTTCCGTAATATCGACCTTGCGGAGCATCTGTCGAATGATGATCTCAATGTGCTTATCGTTTAGCAGCACACCTTGGGCTTGGAATACCTCCTGGATGTTGTCCACGATATATTCGCGCAAAGCCCCAATGCCTCGATAACGCAAGATATCCTTCGGATCGAGTACGCCGTCACAAACGACGTCACCCCGCTGGATTTTCTCACCTGGATACACCTCAATCTGACGTGTCTTCGGGATCAATTTCTCGTGTGAATTACCGTCCTCGTTGGTAATCACCAGACGGTGTTTCGTCATGGTTTCTGTACCGAAACTTACGTCTCCCGACGCTTCCGCCAGAATAGCTCCGCCTTTGCGCTGGCGTGCTTCGAAGAGGTCAACGACGCGAGGCAGACCACCAACGATATCGGTTGACATTCGTACCGCAGTCGTCGGCACCGTCGCAACGGTAGCACCTTCATTTACGTCGTCACCGTCTTTCACATCGATGGATGCACCGTCGCTTAGTCGGAACGAGTTAATCAAGTTGGTATCGGTCTTGGCTCTTCCTTTCTTGTAGAGCTTGAGGGTTGGCCGGAGCTTGCGCAATTTACCGGTTTCCTCGTCGATTACGTCCGTACGATCAGATTCCGCCATGACGGTTATCGACTCAATACCAGTTAATTCGTCCAGTACGCGTTCAACGCTAGAACCTTCGACAATGTCCTCGTAGGCGATGATGCCATTTTTCTCGCTGATGATCGGATGGCTGTGAACATCCCATTCGGCAACCGTTTCACGAACTTCGACGTGTTCTTCCTGCGCTGCCGATGGCGAAAGTCGCGCGCCGTACGGTACTCGATAGCGTTCCCGCTCACGACCATGCTCGTCAGCGATGACGATTTCCGCAGACCGCGACACGACAATCGCTTGTCCGTCGTCGAGTTTTAACAACTGTGCGTCACGTAACCGCACTGTTCCGGCACTCTTGACAATGACACGATCATCAACCGATGTTCTGGAAGCCGCGCCGCCCATATGGAATGTCCGTAAGGTTAGCTGCGTCCCTGGTTCACCGATACTCTGAGCGGCAATAACGCCTACTGCTTCACCTTCGTTCACGAGGTGCCCACGCGCTAAGTCGCGTCCATAGCAGTTCGCACACACCCCGTAACGCGTTTCACATGTGATCGGCGATCGAACCCAGATCTCGTCGATGTTCTCGATCTTCTCTTCGTGCTCTTCCGTTATCAACTCGTTAGCATCTAACAATACGTCGCCAGTGACCGGATCCTCGACTGGTTTCGCAGTCACTCGGCCAAGCACACGCTCGAATACGGAGAGTGAAACGTCCCCTTCCTTCTTATTGATCAGAGCGGTAACTCGCAGACCTTCGGACGTACCACAGTCAGATTCCGTGATGACCAAGTCTTGGGAAATGTCAACCAACCGTCGGGTCAGGTATCCAGCGTTTGCAGTCTTTAGTGCCGTATCCGACAGTCCTTTGCGAGCGCCATGAGTAGAGATGAAGTATTCATTGACTGTGAGACCTTCGCGGAAATTCGCGATGATCGGAGTCTCGATGATCGTTCCGTCAGGCCGCGACAAGCAACCGCGCATACCGGCCACCTGCCGAATCTGTTCAGGCGAACCGCGTGCCGAAGAGTCACAATAGATGAATACTGAGTTGAAAGAGTGCTGCTCGACTTCGTCACCATTTCGATCTTGAACCGTGACAGTTTCCAGACCGTCCATCATGTCTTTCTTGACTTGTGTCTCCGCTGCGGTCCACGCGTCCACGATTTTGTTGTATCGCTCGTTTTCCGAGACCAACATCGCCATCGCTTGCTGCTCAATGGTCTGAACCTCTTGCAACGATTCGTCAATGATCTGCGCTTTGCTATCAGGAATGACGAAGTCTTCGATACAAATCGAGCAACCCGATATCGTGGAATAGTGAAAGCCCGTATACATGAGTTGGTCCGCGAACACGACGGTTTCTTTCAGACCAACACGTCGGTAACAGACGTTGACCAGATTGGAGATTCCGCTACGGTTGAGCACCTGGTTTACTAGGTCGAAACTCATCGGTGGCGGGAGTAAGTCCCGAAGCAATGTGCGACCAACCGTCGTATCGACTGTGTGCGTGAATGGCGTACCATCCGCTTGATAGTCGTCAATCCGTACTTTGATTTTCGCGTGAAGATCTACAACCTTCGACTGGTACGCGCGCTGTACTTCGGCAACATCACGGAAGATCGAACCTTCACCTGGCACGTTGACCTTCTCCAAGGTCATGTAGTAGAGACCCAGGACAACGTCCTGGTTCGGTACGATGATCGGTTCACCATTCGCCGGCGAGAGTATGTTGTTAGTTGACATCATCAGCGCGCGACACTCCAACTGAGCTTCGAGCGTCAGTGGGACATGGACGGCCATTTGGTCGCCGTCAAAGTCAGCGTTGAATGCAACACACACCAAGGGGTGTAGTTGAATCGCTTTTCCTTCAATCAGCACCGGTTCGAACGCTTGTACACTCAAACGGTGTAGCGTTGGCGCACGATTCAACAATACGGGGTGTTCCCGGATCACATCATCGAGAATGTCCCAGACTTCAGGAGTTTCGTTCTCAACTTGCGTCTTTGCCTGGCGAATGGTCATTTCGGCAGGATTCCGACGCATGATCTCGCCGAAAATAAACGGCTTGAATAGCTCTAATGCCATTTTCTTCGGCAAACCACATTGATGTAGCTTCAGCGTTGGGCCAACAACGATGACAGAACGACCGGAGTAGTCCACACGTTTGCCGAGTAGGTTCTGGCGGAATCGACCTTGCTTGCCTTGAATCATCGCAGAGAGCGACTTCAGCGGATTCTTGTTTCGACCTACAACTGCTCGTCCCCGTCGTCCATTGTCAAGCAGTGCGTCAATCGATTCCTGCAGCATTCGCTTTTCGTTGCGCTGGATGATCTCCGGTGCGCTCTGCTCAATAAGCCTATTCAATCGATTGTTACGGTTAATAACGCGCCGGTATAGATCATTCAGATCCGACGTCGCGAATTGGCCGCCTTCAAGCGGAACCAACGGGCGCAGTTCCGGCGGCAAGACAGGTAACGTCCGCAGAATCATCCATTGAGGCTTGTTGTTCGTCTTAATAAACGCCTCAATTAACTTAAGACGTTTCGTGATCTTCTTGCTCTTAGCTTCGGACCTCGTCGCATCAAGTTCTTCACGGAGCAGCTCCGCTTCGTATTCGAGATCCATATCTTCGAGAATACGTTCGATCGCGGCCGCACCCATCTCGACCTCGAGCGCGTCTTCGCCATGTACTTCCTGCGCCGCTTCGAGTTCCTCCTGAGTGAGGACGGTTCCGATCTTGACTTCCTCGGGTACATCGCTTTCGACCACAATAAAGGAGTCGAAATAAAGCACGCGTTCTAAGTGCTTAACGGTGATGTCGAGCAATGTTGCAATGCGCGAGGGCATCGATTTAAAGAACCAGATATGTGCGACCGGGCACGCTAGCTCGATGTGTCCCATGCGTTCGCGACGCACCTTGCTAGTTGTGACTTCAACGCCACACTTTTCACATACCACACCTTTGTGCTTTTGACGCTTGTACTTACCGCACAAGCATTCGAAATCCTTAATGGGACCAAAGATCTTCGCACAGAACAAGCCATCTCGCTCTGGTTTTAACGTGCGGTAGTTGATCGTTTCCGGCTTCTTAACTTCCCCGTGCGACCAGCTCCTGATCATCTCGGGCGATGCCAGACTGATCTGCAGCATGTTGAAGTCATCTTCGCTCTGCGGTGAACGTCCAGGAGGCGGCGCGAACATCGAACTAACTCGTGGCCGAGAGAATCCTGGCGCCGTTGGATTGAAGGTAGTTGCAACCATGACTTTCTCCTCTCTAAACGTCCGTGCCGAAATCAACGTCCAACGCCAACGAACGGATTTCCTTCCGAATGACGTTGAACGACTCTGGAATGTTCGGCTTCATACCGTAATTTCCGTTCACAATGTCCTGATACATCCGACCGCGTCCTTCGACATCGTCCGACTTGACGGTCAACATTTCCTGCAACGCGTAGGCAGCACCATACGCTTCAAGCGCCCACACTTCCATCTCGCCGAAGCGTTGGCCGCCAAACTGTGCCTTTCCGCCAAGAGGTTGCTGTGTGACCATGCTGTATGAACCAGTTGAGCGAGCGTGCATCTTGTCGTCAACCAAGTGGTTGAGCTTCAGTAAATACAAGTAACCCAAAGTGACTGGGCGATCAAATGGTTCGCCCGTTCTACCATCGTAGAGAGTGGTTTGACCTGAAGTCGGCAATCCTGCCAATTCCAGCATTGCCTTGATATCAAGTTCGCGTGCACCATCAAAGACTGGTGTAGCAACCGGTATGCCATTGCGTAGATTACCGGCGAGCTCAATCAGTTCTTTGTCGTTCAAACTGCCCACATCAACGGGTTTATCGCCGACCGTGTTGTACGCTTTTTCGAGATATTCCCGTACTTCCGTTACGGCTTTGCTTTGGTCAAGCATTCGACCGATCTGCAACCCAATACCTTTCGCCGCCCATCCAATGTGTGCTTCAAGCAGCTGTCCGACGTTCATACGCGAAGGTACACCTAAGGGATTTAGAACGATGTCGACGGGTTCGCCATGCTCATCAAACGGCATGTCTTCGACGGGCATGATCACGGAAATTACACCCTTGTTGCCGTGCCGGCCCGCCATCTTGTCACCGGCTTGGATGCGGCGTTTGGTAGCGATATAGACATGAACTTCCTTGAGCACGCTAGGTCGTAGATCGTCGCCGCGCTCAAGTTTCTTCCGCTTGTCTTTGATCTCTCGTTCGTGCTTCAACTATAGACCCGCTAAATCTGCTGAACCGCGATCAAGCACTTTGTTGATCTCGTCATCTACTGTGCGGATGCCTAACCAAGCGTCTTGGGTTAGGTCATTTAAGTACGCAGTCGTGATCGCGTCACCTTTTTTGAGACCGGGTGCAACCGTAGCCTTCAGTCCCTTCAACATGGTCGCTACACGGTCAAACTTCGCATTCTTGACAATCTCGAATTCGTCGGCGAGATCCTTCTTAAAGCTGCTTAGCTCTTCGTCCCGAATCGCTTTTGCACGATCGTCTTTTTCGACGTCCTCACGGGTGAATACCTGAACGTCTACTACCGTACCGCTAACGCCTTTTGGTAGTCGCAACGACGTGTCCTTTACGTCCGATGCCTTTTCACCAAAGATTGCACGGAGCAACTTCTCTTCCGGCGTTAGCTGCGTCTCACCTTTCGGTGTGACCTTGCCGACAAGAATGTCATCACCTTTGACTTCCGCACCAATCGTGACTATGCCGTTGCCATCTAACTTAGTTAGTGGCGACTCACCGATTCCAGGAATGTCTGCAGTGATCTCTTCCGGACCCATCTTCGTTTCACGAGCAGTACAGTCGAATTTCTGTATGTGAATCGTCGTGAAGAGATCCTCCTCGACGACCCGTTCTGAAACGAGGATCGAGTCTTCGTAGTTGTAACCGTTCCACGGCATGAACGCGACACGAATGTTGTGACCTAACGCAAGTTCGCCTAAGTCAACGGCAGGACCATCCGCCAAGATGTCTCCCGCTTTCACCCTGTCGTGCAGCTTCACCGTCGGTTTCTGGTTGATGCACGTGCTGTTGTTCGAGCGTGTGAACTTCTGCAACGCGTATATATCAACGTCGTCTTCGATCACGTCTCTTGAACGTGCAGTCGCACGCACCACGATACGCGTACCATCCACCATTTCGACGACGCCGTCACGCTTCGCGATGACGCAAACGCCGGAGTCGCGAGCGATTACACGCTCCATACCCGTACCGACTAACGGTGCTTCTGGTTTGACGTTTGGTACCGCTTGTCGTTGTTGGTTGGAACCCATCAAACCACGGTTGGCTTCAACGTGTTCGAGGAATGGGATCAACGCCGACGTGATGGACACGATCTGTTTCGGCGACACGTCCATGTATTCGATGTTCTCAGGTGCCGTCTGCAAGAATTCACCACGGTACCGGCAATTCACTCGAAGTTCAGTAAGCTCGTTGCTTTCGTTTAGCAACGCGTTAGCCTGCGCAATGTAGTACTGTTCTTCAGCGATTGACGACAGGTAAACGACTTTGTTCGTGACCTTGCCGTTGCGGACCTCTCGATATGGCGTTTCAATAAAGCCGTACTCATTGATCTTCGCATAGGTTGCTAAACTGTTGATCAAGCCAATGTTGCCACCTTCAGGTGTCTCGATTGGACAGACGCGACCGTAGTGTGTTGGGTGAACATCACGCACCTCAAATCCTGCGTTTTCCCGATTGAGTCCACCGGGACCGAGTGCCGAGATCTTCCGTTTATGCGTGACTTCCGACAACGGGTTGTTGTGTTCCATGTATTGCGATAGCTCATAGGAACCAAAGAACTCGTTGATCGCCGCCGCGATAGGTTTGGCATTGATCATGTCTTGTGGCATGAGACCATCAGTTTCCGCGATCGCGAGGCGATCACGTACCACACGCTGGACGCGCATCAGACCAGATCGAAACGCAGTCTCCGCGGTTTCACCAACTGACCTTACACGACGATTACTAAGGTTGTCGACGTCGTCCGTTTCACGCTGTCCATCGCGCGTCTCTACGAGTTTTCGTAGAACCTGAACCAAGTCGGCGTGGCTTAAAACTCGCGAATTTGGATTGGGTACGTCAATTTCGATTTCGTCGATACCTTGTTCGTGCAGTTCGTCGATCTCTTCCGTACCGAGAAATCGTCCTTTTGGAAACAGTGCTTTACCGTTCCGATCAAGCAAATCCGCTGAAAGAATGAGGCCGTGGTAATAGTGATCGGCAAACTCTGGTGTCGCGATACGGATGGTCGACACCCCATCTGCCACCAGCCGTTCCGCAACCGCAATGTCGATTTCCGTACCCTTCTTGAAAAGTACGCGACGGGTCTGTGAATCTTTAATGCTCTCGTTAAGTACTTGACCGATCAGACACTCGTGATTGCGCCACTCTAACTGGCGATTGATCTTCATTCGACCCACTGGAGAGAGGTCATAACGTTCAGCATTGAAGAACGAGTTCATGAACAGTTGCGTGGCCGATTCTGCGCTAACAGGTTCGCCCGGACGCATGACGTTGTAAATTTCAACGAGCGATCGAATGCGACCGTTATTACGCTCATGATCCGGTTCGCGTCGGATCGTATCAGCAATGTACGAGCCTTTGTTGAGCTCGTTTACATGCAGTGTTTCTAAGATGTCGACGCCTGCTTCAATTAGTTCATCAACGTCGCTCTCCGTAAGCACGTGGTTGCAGTGCAGAAACGCCTCACCCGTCGATGCGTCCATGTAGCTAGTCGCCGTAACTTGATCGACCAAGTAGCGACGCGGAACTTCAAGCCGCGTCAGCTTCGCATCCAACATGCGTTTAACGTGGCGCTCTGATATTCGGTCGCCTTCGTTTACGAGTACGTTGCCTGTCGAATCCTTGATCTCGATGCTTGAGGTCTCGCCGAGTAAGCGCTCCGGATACAGATCAAGGATGATCTTGCCGTTTTTCTGGATCTTGTACGTGTTGACATCGTAGAAGATATTCAGAATGTCCTCATCGCTAAATTCCATTGCACGTAACAAATGCGTGATATGGATTTTTTTCTTCCTGTCGATCCGTACGTAGATCAGTTCAGTCGTTTCGCGCGGCTCCATACCGAACTCGAAATCGACCCAAACACCGCGTGCCGGAATAACACGCGCCGAATAGAGTTTTCGACCGGATGAGTGCACTTTGCCGCCATCGTCAATAAAGATCACACCTGGGCTTCGATGGATTTGCGAAACGACGACGCGTTCGATTCCGTTTATGACGAACGTACCCGTATCAGTCATGAGTGGAACGTTGCCAAGATATACGGTCTGCTCAATGACTTTACGCGGGTCGGGACTCGTCGGATCCTTGCTGTTGTCCCAAAATACGAGTTGCAGCGTCACATGTAAGGGCGCGCAATACGTTACACCCCGGACGACACACTCTTTTACATCAAATACGGGCTCTTCGAGCTCGTAGCCTACGTAGTGCAGCGACGCGGCTTGGTTGATAGCGTTAATAGGGAAAACCGAATTGAACGCAGCTTCCAAGCCAACATCAACCCGTTCTGATAGCGGCACCTCGGCCTGCAAGAATTTGCTATACGACTCAGTTTGGATGGCCAGCAGGTTGGGAAACTCCAACGGTTCTGCTAATCGACCGAAGTCCTTACGAATCCGTTTCTTTTCAGTGAAGCTGTAAGGCATTCAACGCTCCGTGTTGACGACGCGCGGTGACGTGGCGTGCGCATACGCACGCAACGGCAGTCGCGCGTTTGAGGGTATGGATTGAAAAAGCGTGGGAGATAGAGCCGCGGCTTACTTAAGCTCGACCGTCGCGCCCTCGGCCTCTAAGGTGGCTTTCACTTCTTCGGCTTCTTCCTTTGCTACGCCTTCTCGAACGTTGGCAGGAGCCGATTCAACGAGTGCTTTAGCTTCCTTGAGACCTAGACCGGTTAGCTCGCGAACCGCTTTGATGACCTTAATCTTGTTGTCACCGAAACTCGCAAGCTCTATATCAAAGGTAGATTTCTCTTCTTCGGCTTCAGCGCCACCAGCATCGCCTGAACCGGCAGCCGGAGCGGCTACGGCAACTGCTGCCGCGGCTTGTACGCCAAACTTTTCTTCCATCGCTTCGACAAGCTCGACGATCTCCATAACAGATTTTTCCGCTATGGCATCAATGATTTCTTCGTTGGAAAGACTCACTGCTTACTCCAAATGTGATGGGTTGGTGGGATGGGTGATTAGGACTCGTCCGTACCTTTCTGGTCCCTAAGCGCGACCAAAGTACGAACTAGCTTTGTAGGAACTGCTTGTAATGTCTGTGCCAGCTTGGTTACCGGCGCTTTCATAACTGAAAGAAGCTGCGCAAGCGCTTCTTCTTTGGTCGGCAACGAAGCTACTTTCGCAAGGTCTTCGGCACCGTACAACTCGCCATTCAGAGATAGCGCTTTAACTTCCAGCGCTGGACACTCGCGACCGTAATCGCGGAAAAGTCGTGCACTCGCGCCAGGGTCTTCGTAACTAAATCCAAGCATCGTTGGACCGTTCAACACTTCTTCGAGGCAGGCGTAGTCCGTTCCTTCAAACGCGCGTTTTGCCAGCGTGTTTCGAATAACCGTTACCTTCACGCCAGAAGCGCGCGCTTGCTTGCGGAGCTCGGTGAGCTCTGCGACTGTCATGCCTCGGTAGTCGGCAACGACAGTAGCCGTCGCAGCCTGTGCGACTTCGTGTGCTTCTGTGACAATGGCTTCTTTACCGGCGAGGCTGAGAGGCATCGTTAGACCGCTCCGATACTTGCTTCTTCCACGGGAATACCTGGTCCCATCGTGGTGGAAATCGTGACCTTCTTGATGTAGGTCCCCTTTGCTGAAGGTGGCTTCGCTTTCCGCAATTCAGCGATCAGGGCTTCAACATTCTCGAGAAGTTGAGTCTCGCTTTGACCGACTTGTCCAATTGAACCGTGGATGATCCCGGTACGATCAGCCCGATACTGGACCTGTCCGGATTTCGCATTTTTCACAGCATCCGCAACATCTGGCGTAACGGTGCCACTCTTGGGATTTGGCATTAGACCGCGCGGTCCCAAGATTCTGCCGAGCGATCCGACGACACGCATGCAATCAGGTGTTGCGATAACGACATCAAAATCAAAATCACCTGCTTTGACTTGCTCAGCAAGATCATCGAGGCCTACAACGTCTGCACCTGCTTCTTTTGCCGCGTCAGCATTTGCGCCTTGAGCGAAAACCGCGACACGAATTTCTTTTCCTGTCCCATGAGGTAGTACGATCGCGCCCCGCACATTCTGATCCGCTTGTCGCGGATCAATACCAAGGTTCACGGCAAGATCAACCGATTCCTTGAATTTCCCAGTAGGCAATTCGCTGAGTATCTTTATCGCCTCGTCGATTGCATAGGTCTTGCCAGCCTCTACCCGTTCTTGCGCCGCGTGTTTGCGCTTCGTCAGTCGTTTACTCATCAGAGACCTTCTACCTCAATTCCAGCGCTACGCGCGGTACCCGCCAGTGTCTTAACTGCAGCATCCATGTCAGCTGCTGTTAATTCCGCATCCTTTGTCTTCGCAATCTCTTCTAACTGTGCTCGTGAGACGATGCCTACTTTTTCCGTATTTGGCGTACCACTGCCTTTGTCAATGTTGGCAGCTCGCTTGATTAGATAGGAAGCCGGTGGCGATTTTGTAATAAACGTAAAACTCCGGTCGGCGTAGATGGTGATCACTGTAGGAATCGGTACACCGGGTTCCATACCTTGGGTCTGAGCGTTAAAGGCCTTGCAGAATTCCATAATGTTCAGTCCGGCTTGTCCCAGCGCGGGACCAACCGGAGGCGCAGGATTAGCTTGACCAGCCGGCACCTGCATCTTTAGATAAGAGTCGATTTGTTTAGCCATACGTGGTCAAGCGTTCCAAGTGGATGAAGCGATCCTCGCTGATAACCCGGTTATCAACCTTTCTCGACTTGGGAAAAATCCAATTCGACAGGTGTAGACCTGCCAAAAATAGTGACAGCAACTACCAGTTGCTGTTTCTTGTAGTTAACTTCCTCGACGGTCCCGCTGAATTCGTTGAACGGCCCGTCGATGATGCGGATGAGCTCGCCTGGCTCAAAAACGGTCTTGGGCGTGACCTTCTCTCCGCCTTGATCGATCCGATCCAGAATTAGCTGTATCTCAGCTTTCGGGAGCGGCGTGGGCTTGGCAATTGTACCGCCAACGAAGCCTGAAATGCGCGTAGTTTTTGTGACTAACTCCCAAGTTGTCTCATCCATCTCCATGTTGATGAATATATAACCCGGGTAAAACCGACGTTCGCTCCGTCGCCGCTTGCCACCACGAAGCTCAACAACCTCCTCACTCGGCACCAAAATAGCACCGAATTTCTCGGCCAGATCCGAATATTTCACACGTTCTTCAAGAGTGGCCGCCGCCCGTTTCTCCTGACCCGCTTGTGCGCTGACGACATACCACTTCTTGTTAGGATCGTCGAGTACAGCACGATCAAATAGCGGTTGCTCGATGGTTCGTACCTCGGCCGTGTCAGACTCGGACTCAGCGTTGGTCGGTTCCTGATCGGTTGCTTCTGACTCACTAATAGTGACCTGATCAACCGTCTGATTCACCGTCTCAGTCGCGTCAGCTGGCGTTGTTGGTTCTTTATCCAATGGCTTGTTTCACTCCCCACGACAATGCCGAATCCAATCCCCATAGGATCAACGCTACAACCAAGATCAATGCAATCACAATCAATGTCGTCTGCAACGTGACCTCACGGGTTGGCCAAACCACGCGTCGAATCTCCGCACGCGACAGATTGGCTAGCTCCCACAATTGCTTGCCACGTTTCGTTAGATATAGCAGATACAACGCCAATAGCGCGAGACCTACCAATACGAGTGCGCGTAGCAGCAGCGACGTTTCACCGAAGTACCAATTACCGACGACACCGGCAGCGAGCACGGCGAATACACCCAACCACTTGACGCGGTCGAGCAAGTCAAAGCCCTCAGTTCTATCTGTGGTTTTTGTAGTTGCCACTTTTTGTCGATCTACGATTCGTTTATGGTGAGAGTTGGCAGGCCAGGAGGGTCTCGAACCCCCGACCTAGGGTTTTGGAGACCCTCGCTCTGCCAACTGAGCTACTGGCCTTCACTCTCATTCACTAACTGTTCCGTCAGCTGCCGTCGGTACGCTGTCAAGCAGCGACGCTCTCCCTGCGCCAACTTGATCAGCGTCTAAAAGGCGGATGGTGCTCACAATCGGATTTGAACCGATGACCTCTTCCTTACCAAGGAAGTGCTCTACCGCCTGAGCTATGTGAGCCCTGTTACTTCTTGTGACTTGACCCACCACTCGCATACTGGTGCGGGTAGCGGGAATCGAACCCGCGCCATCAGCTTGGAAGGCTGAGGTTCTGCCACTGAACAATACCCGCCACGTCCGGCTCACCCTAACAAGCCCACGGTCTTGATTGGTGGAGGGGGTAGGATTCGAACCTACGAAGGCTGAGCCGTCAGATTTACAGTCTG
>JAPOVY010000029.1 GCA_026707905.1 Gammaproteobacteria bacterium
ACCTGGGCAACGGCGTCGTGATCTCACCACATGCGCTTTTGTCCGAAATCAAACGACTCGAAGAGCACGGTATTAATGCGCGTGCTCGCCTGTGTATTAGCCATGCATGTCCGCTCATCCTTTCGAGTCATGTGGCTCTGGACAAGGCACGTGAGGCAGCAAGTGGAGCCGAAAAGATCGGTACGACGGGACGAGGTATAGGTCCTGCGTATGAAGACAAGATGGCGAGGCGGAGTATCAGGATCGGCGACCTATATCAGTGGAAAACTGCGAAAGAGCGCATACTCAACTTACTCGGCTACCACAATTTTCTGCTTGAGCAGTATTACAAAGTTGAGGCGATCGACACTGAAGCGGAACTCGAGGTGATAGCTCAATTTGCAGTTGATATCAAACCGCTCGTGAAAGACATTTCGGCGGCGCTACAGTGGCACCGTGAGCGAGACGACAACATTTTGTTTGAGGGTGCTCAAGGCGCCATGCTCGACATCGATCAAGGCACATTTCCGTATGTCACGTCGTCGAGCACGTCCGCGGCGGGTGCCTGCGTAGGTACAGGATTCGGACCGCGGTACATAGACCACGTTGTTGGCGTTACGAAAGCGTATTCAACGAGGGTTGGCGAAGGTACGTTTCCAACCGAATTACATGACGACGTTGGTAAGCAGCTGGCAGAACGGGGTGCGGAATTTGGTGCGACGACTGGTCGGCCACGTCGATGCGGTTGGTTGGATGCCGTCGCACTCAAACGAGCCGCGCAGATGAGCAGCATTTCTTCTTTGTGCCTCACGAAGTTAGATGTACTGGATGCGCTTGAAACAGTTCGCATCTGCACGGAGTATGAATTGCCGAATGGGCAGCCGTTTCGCGGCGATTTTGGTGAACGTGGCTTACGCGAGATTAAGCCGGTTTACACGGAGATGGAAGGATGGTTAGAGTCGACGGCCGACTGTGCATCGAGCGATGATTTACCCGAAGAAGCCATTAACTTTGTCCATCGCGTTGAAGACCTGCTGAACGTTCCAGTGAGCATCGTGTCAACCGGCGCACAGCGCGAGTCGACCATCATGCGTGATGACACGCTTTTCAGTTAGACGGGTATTGCCTACAGTGTTGGAAAAGAAGCTACTCGATATTCTGGTGTGCCCGGAAACTAAGGGACCGTTAGTCTATAAGGTCGAGCGCGATGAGCTTTGGTCTGTTGAGGCTAGGCTGGCATACGCGGTAAAAGATGACATTCCTGTATTGATCGCTGCTGACGCCCGATCGTTGAGTGACGAAGAACTAAAGGGGTTAGAGGCGTCGTGAACGAGCATCGACGCGACCTTCTTGCCGGTGCATTACCGGATGTGGCTGGGCATGTTCACGACGAACCCCAGGGCACGCTAGATTGGGTCGGGATGAGCGACATCGCAATGCCAGTTCAGGTACTCGACGTGGACGTACAGCATGCCGCACAAGCGGCTATTCAGTTGTACGTCAATCTTGGCGATTCTCACGCCAAAGGTATCCACATGTCGCGGCTATATCGGACAATGGGAAGTGCACTTGCGGAAGCACTGTTAACGCCAAGTAGCCTTGCTTCATTGCTGCGCGAGATGCGAGCAACACACGAAGAGATTTCCACCAACGCACTAATCGAATTCTCCTTCGAGTTGCTGTTGAACAAACCGGCGCTTGTTTCGGACAACAGCGGCTGGAATCGTTATCCCATCAGGTTGCGCGGCGAACTTCGAGATGGGGAGCTTCGGGTCGAGCAGCAAGTCGTCGTTCATTACTCAAGTACGTGTCCAGCTTCGGCAGCGTTAGCACGGAGCGTAATTCAGGAGCAATTCACTGAGGATTTCGAGTCACGTGAGGACCTTGAACGGACAGAGGTGCAAGCCTGGCTAGGTTCACAGCAAGGAATCGTTGCTACACCGCACGGTCAGCGCAGTGCGGCTACCGTGAAAGTGCAGTTACGAGAAGGCTTGGCGTTTTTTCCGATCGAGCGCTTGATTCAGGATATCGAAGATGTCCTGGGAACTCCCGTACAGACTGCAGTAAAACGTGAGGACGAACAGGAATTT
Source organism: Gammaproteobacteria bacterium (assembly GCA_026707905.1). Lineage (GTDB taxonomy): Bacteria > Pseudomonadota > Gammaproteobacteria > Pseudomonadales > Azotimanducaceae > Bin55. The sequence continues at coordinate 2,070 of JAPOVY010000029.1, forward strand.
GCACGCCGTAATGGTCAGAATCCCATGTTCTGCGAAGATTCCGCGCGGCGGATCAAGCAGCTGCTACTAACGGAAGCGGATGTGACGGATTTCTTGGTCCACGTCGAGCATTTCGAGAGCTTGCATGCTCATAACGCGGTCAGCATGGTCGCGAAAGGTGTAACGAACGGTTATCGTGCGAACCCGGTTTGAGACGCCGACTAGACCGCTTCCTTAGATTGGTGCCGAGAAGAGGACTTGAACCTCCACGGAGCTAGGCTCCACTAGCACCTGAAGCTAGCGCGTCTACCAATTTCGCCACCTCGGCAAGGCGCGGAATTATAGATTTCTGAGGTTACTGAGCCCCCTCAATTTGCTCTCCACAGATTGGATGTTTCTTATTGATTACGAAGATTAACTGATGGCGGTTGTGGCCAATCAGAATCGCTTTTTCGGTGAGGTCGTTCGTCTCGCAAGACGAAAGGATTTGGTAATCGTGCCGCTTGAGCAGGGCAACGCACGCGAGATATACGTAAATCCCCATGACAGACAGGTAAATATCGGCGACATTGTCGCAGGATATCTGCTGAACAATGTCGGAGCTAGATCACGTGGCCGAATCGATCGAGTCTTTCACGCCGAAAACGTGGTGAATCTAGCGATCGAAGTAGCTTTAGCCGTTGCGGACGTTCCACACTCTTGGCCGAAAGGAATGGACCCTTGGAACGTCCCAGGTGAAGTCGACGAAGACACTGTGAGTGCGCGGGTGGACCTTCGAGACTTACCGTTCGTTACAGTCGATGGTGCCGATGCCCGTGATTTCGACGATGCAGTTTACTGCGAGTCCACGGGAGATGGTTGGCGCTTGGCAGTCGCGATTGCAGACGTTGCACACTATGTCCAAATAGGAAGCGAGCTTGACATGGAGGCTGCAAAACGAGGTACTTCCGTTTACCTTCCTGGAAAGGTCGTTCCCATGCTGCCACCGGCCTTATCCAATGGGATTTGCTCGCTCAATCCAAATCAGGATCGTCTGGTACTCGTATGTGACATGCAAGTTGGTGCTTCTGGTGACGTGCTGAGGTCAACCTTCTCTGAAGCCGTTATCCGGTCGCACTCTCGAATGACATATCGTGAGGTGGCAGGCTTTCTCAGGTTTGGTGAAACCTTGCCCGGTGGTACCGCAGTCCGAGACTCGATCATCGCATTTCACGACGTGTACAACGCACTTTCGAAAGCGGCTCAAACGCGCGGATCAGTGGACTTCAAGACGGTCGAAACCTATATCGAGATTGAACATGGCAGGCCTCAACACGTTCGTCCAATTGAACGTAATAACGCCCATCGCATGATCGAGCTCGCCATGATCGCAGCGAACGTACAGGCGGCTGAATTTCTGGAACTTCATAAAGTGACCCCGCTCTATCGAGCGCATGAGCCACCAGATGCGTGGGGTATGCGACAGATATTGGATCGACTGGCACGTCGTGGCGTTTCTGTTCCTGCGAGGATCGAGAAACCCAAGCAGCTGCAACGACTCGTTTACGATCTGCGAAAGGTCTGCAAACCGCCACATATTTGGGAGGTCATGCTCCTCTCCGCGATGGAACAGGCTCATTACGCACCACGCAAGCTGGGGCACTTTGGCTTAGCCTTGAATTCGTATGCACACTTCACTTCGCCGATACGTCGGTATCCTGACTTGGTGGTCCACCGTTTGATCAAACGAGTATTAGGAGACACTGAGCTTCCTGAGATCACGTTCAACGAGCTTGAGGACGTGGGTATACGTATGTCGTCTAACGAACGGCGAGCGATCAGCGTCGAACGCCGGGTGGACGGGTGGCTAAAGGCGTCGTTACTTAAGTCGAAAGTAGGTGAGCGATTTAGGGGCGTGGTCGCTGGCGTACGCGATTTCGGTCTTTTCGTTGAGCTGGATGATTACTACACGTCCGGCCTATTACACGTGAGCAACCTGCCGGACGACTATTACTCTTTCTTTGGCGGTGAGCTGAGGGGGGAGTCCAACGGTCGAGTGTTCCGCGTCGGCGACCGTGTGAGGACACGGTTGATCGATGTACAAGCGCCTACAGCCAAGTTGAGTCTTGAACTGGCATAGGAGAAGAGACGACTATGACCATCGTGACGGGTATCCATGCTGTCGCTGAGTTTCTACGAAGCTCGCCAGAACGCGTTTTGCGTCTTTCTATACAACGAGACCGACGCGATGAGGCGTTATCCAACCTGATACGCATCGCTCGTGATCACGACATTCAGGTCACTCAGGTTAGTCGTGACGCATTGAACAGAATCAGTGAAGGGACGGTGCATCAAGGTATTGCCGCGCACTGCCAGGAATTCCAGCCGCGAACGGAAGCTGAGTTCGAGTCGTTGTTCGAAACGCTCGCCGATCCATTCCTATTTGCTATCGAGGGTGTGCAGGATCCGCGTAACCTAGGCGCGTGTTTGCGGAGCGCAGCAGGTGCGGGCGTCGATGCGGTTCTTCTACCACGCAACCGCTCAGCCCCACTTTCAAGCGCAGCGTTCAAAAGTGCAAGTGGCGCCCTCTCATCGCTATTCATCGTGGGCGTGGCAAACCTCGTACGCAGGTTAGAGTGGCTACAGGCGCAAGGTGTGTGGGTGGTCGGTACCGACGATCAGGCTTCGAAACGGTACACCGATTACGACTACGGATCGTCCACCCTTGTAGTGGTCGGAAGTGAGGATGTAGGACTACGCAACTTGACGAAAGACCGATGCGATGCGCTCGTCTCCATCCCGATGGAAGGAAGGGTGCCGAGTCTCAACGTCTCTGTTGCGTCTGGAATTGTGCTGTATGAGTGCGTAAGACAGCGGGCACTTCGAAACGCGCCAAAATAATCACTAAAATTCCGCACCCGCCTGAGAAGGCGGTCATTCACTCCTTGCTTCACGTCCATACGAGACGGAAGCTCTAACCGTGAGGAGCAGTCCATGCGGCACTACGAAATCGTGCTAATGGTCCATCCGGACCAGTCTGAACAGGTTGACGGTATGGTCAACCGATATCGTGCTTCAATTGAACGTGAAGGTGGTAATGTCCACCGGTTTGAAGATTGGGGACGTCGCCAACTAGCGTATCCAATCGCCAAGGTTCACAAGGCTCATTACGTACTTCTAAATATTGAAGTGTCGCAGGAAGGGCTTGCTGAGCTTGAAAGTGCGTTTCGATTCAACGATGCGATCCTACGCAACATGATCTTGGTGCGCAAAGGACCTGAAACCGAAGAGTCGAAGATCTATCAGGACACGAAGGCACAACAAGCGGCCGAAAAGGAACGTGAACGACGTCGAGAAGAGGAGCTTCAGAGCCGACAGCGTGAGCGCGAGGAAGCGGCAAGGCTTGCGGCCGAGGAGAATGGCGAGGACGCGGATGGCAGCGAAACCAGTGAAGTTGCCACTGACGAAACCGAAACCACTGAAGCGTCCGCGCAGGAAACTGAAGTAGAAACCGAACAAGCACCGGCTGACGAAGCGACCGTTGCCGATGGTGAGGCAGAAGAGACGGACGTCGATGCGACTACGGAAGTGACTGAAGAGGACAAGGAATAGCTATGGCACGTAACGATCGTCGAAAGCGCGTGTGTCGGTTTACGCAGGCAGGGATCAAGGAAATCGACTATAAAGATCTTGAAACACTTGAGGACTTCATTACTGAAACAGGCAAAATCGTACCGGCACGAATTACAGGTACAAGCGCTCGTTATCAACGCCAATTGACGCGAGCCATTAAGCGAGCTCGGTATCTTGCCTTACTACCCTATACAGACAAGCACGAATAACGATGAAAGTACTGCTATTGGATCGAATTGCCAATCTTGGTGACCTTGGTGAGGAAGTCTCGGTAAAAAACGGATTTGCTCGCAACTATTTACTTCCGCAGAAGCTTGCGCTTCGTTCGACGGACGAGAACCGAAAGCGGTTTGAGGAAATGCGTGAAGAGCTCCAACGACGGGTGATCGAAAGGCTTGAGGGAGCGGAACGACGTGCCGCACAACTCGATGATAAAACTTTGACGATCCTCATGCGAGTCGCTGAAGGTGGGCGTCTGTACGGGTCAGTAGGTCCGGTTGAAATCAGTACCGAATTGGC
>JAPOVY010000116.1 GCA_026707905.1 Gammaproteobacteria bacterium
GCCACGACTGATATTCCCGTACCTGATCAACTGCTCGCTGATTGCTTTCACAATGTTGGATGGGATCGCGAAACCTATGCCACTACTAGTTCCAGTCGGACTGAAAATCGCAGTGTTAATTCCGATTAGATTACCTTCGATGTCAATCAAAGCGCCGCCAGAATTTCCAGGATTAATCGAAGCATCCGTTTGAATAAAGTCCTCTTCGCCGATGATGCCGACTTGATTTCGACCGAGTGCGCTTACGATCCCAGAAGTGACTGTTTGTCCTAGTCCAAAGGGATTACCGATAGCGATGACAAAGTCACCGACCCGCAGCTCATCTGAGTCCCCTAAGGAGAGTTCAGTGAGATTTCTTGCATCAATCTTTAACAACGCAACGTCTGTCGTGGGATCACTGCCAAGGAACTCGGCGTCGTATGAACGACGATCTTGAAGCGTGATTACGATACGCCGAGCTTGAGATATGACGTGGTGATTCGTTACAACCAATCCTCGATCTGCGTCAATGATGACGCCAGAACCAGCGGTTTGGACGTCGCGGGGGTACTGTCGTGGATTCAACCTCCTCCATTCATCAAACCAATCGATGCGATATCCTCTACGGGTAGTCACGCTAATGTTGACAACCGCGTCTTTTAGCTCTGCCAATACCGGTGCGAGGGACGGCCGTTCACCTTCCATGAACGCGGGAATGTGGGCAGATGCAGATGTGCACAGCGACACAACGAGAAATGCACAGAGCAACTGGAGCACGGATTGACGAAGTTTCAAAGATCTAGCTGACATTCTTTACGCTCTTCAATGTGATTCACTGAGTCCTAAGCGAAACGGTTTTTACCTAGCTTAGACCGGTTTCTTTCGTTTGGTTTCTACGCTTTCGACCTTATCGCGCAATGATTGTTCCCTATCAACACGCGTGCCGAGCTTGATCGATGTCGTGATACGAGGCGCACCCATAGCATGGACTTTCTCATGGCACGCTTTGATTGCTTGAAACACGGTGTCGAAATCACCTTCGATATTGGTACCGTAGGCGTGCAAAGTGTGAGACAGATCGTGTTCATCAAGGATTTCGTGACAAGCGACAATATAACGCGAAACAGAAACACCTACACCCATTGGCACAATGCACAGATCGATATGAACGTTCATATAGGAATATTGGATACGTCGAAGCGAAGGAGTTTATGGTATGTCGAAACAAGATGAAATGCTAGAACCAAATGCGAGTACTCGCGTTAGGCTGAATCAACTTGGGTTCATTTTAAATTACTTTATTATCAACTAGTTATGACTAGTTCCTTCATAGAGAAAGAGTTGTCCGGTTGTCCTTCGGTAGGCGATCTGTGCAACCCAAGACCTGAGCAATTTAAAAATCGGATTTTTGGCGTGGTAGACCATTCGATTTCGAGCTGATATCGATTGCACCCGACGGACTCTTGAAATTCTCTCATTTTCATAGTGAGTCAGACGATCGACTAATGAGTTTGAGCCAGAAACAGACAAGCATTCTGCCAGAGTCGATGCGTCTTCGATCGAAAGAGCTGCGCCTTGACCTGCAAAAGGCAATGTCGTATGCCATGCATCACCGATCAGTACGACTGGGTGGTAAGGATCACGACGAACGGGTATAGGCGGAAATTGGTAGAGTGGCCATCGATAGAGTTCCTCATCCTGTACTCGATCCAGTAGCGTTTTCACAAGCGGACTCGGATTGGGTAATGCATTGGTCAGCTCACTACGAGATGACCTTTGTCGATGCAGGTCTTCGAAGGTGGCTGACCTTTCAGATTCAACTACAAATACGCAGTTTAAAACTGAATCTTCACCGACTGTGTACGTTACAACGTGAAAAGCGGCGTTAAGCCAAAGTGTCGTCTCGTCGAGTGTGTGATTCTCGTCGAGCTGAGCGAGAGGGATCACGGTTCGATATGCGTATCCCGCGTAAATTCGTTCATTCAGTGAGTCGTTCGTGTATTTACGAATCGTGGAATTTGTGCCATCTGCACCGATACAGAGATCCGCATGGACTTCGCCGCGTGACGTTTTAAGAGTAGCTTCGTTTGAATTTAGCTGTAAATCTTCGACTGACGTGTCCTTACGGAGATCTATCTGGTTATTCTCTAAGCATTTCGATTCTAGAAGACGCATCAATTCTGGTCGATAGATCTGAAGATAAGGAGCGTCATATTTCGCTTTCACATACTCGCGAATTGGTAAGCGAGCGAGACACCGGTCTGTTTCGCCGTCTAGCCATAGCATCGTTGACGGCGTTCGGCCGATCGTGGCAAGGTCGCTTTCGAAGCCGAGTCGATGCAAGATGCGCGTAGCGTTAGGGGAAAGTTGGATACCTGCGCCAACATCAGGACCTTCAGCGTAGCGTTCGAGAACGATCGATTCGATCCCGACATCTGCGAGTGCTAATGCGGTCGTCAATCCACCAATACCGCCACCCGCGATAGCAACCGATGGAAGACCTTTACTCACATTGGTTCAAAATTGCTTTCGGATCGCCTGCGTTGATATGTCCTACGCCATACGAGCTCGTGCGCAAACCAAGAATCGCCTGAAGCTCTGGTGAAAACGATGCTAATTTAGCACGCGTGTGGGCTAACATCAGATTTTCTTGTTGACGTTGTGATCCAGCACAGTAGTTGATCGTCAAAGCCCAACGGCGATGATCACTCATGTTTGCCCCACCGCCGTGATAACAGGTCCCGATGACGAAACATACGCTGCCGGTAGGCATTTCCGCCTGGATACATTCGTAACTTTGATCCGCACCCGTTGGATCTATTCGCTTTGCAGCGTTTCGGTCTAGTTGATCATCGGGGTAGTGCGGTAGGTTATGGCTATACGGAAGCAACCTGGTTGCACCGTTCTCTTTCGTGAAGTCTGAGAGAGCCCACATCGTATTGCATACAAGGTGCTTGTGAGGACGCTTGATTCCGTATAGTCCATCATCACAATGAATGCGTTGTGATGTTTCACCGGGATCGATTACCGCAGTACCCATAGTGGAGAGTAAACAATCAGAACCAAGTACTCCTCGAATGACATCAAGAACGGGTGGATGGATAGCAACTTGCTCCCAAACGCTACCTTGGTTTAGGAGATCAAAATAACGAAGCGTTTTGTAACCCGTAAATTCGTTTTGTGTGATCGCCGGTGGTCCGATGGCTTCTAATCGACTTATTTCGGTTTTTATTTCGTCACAAAATTCCGGTTCGATGATTCCTTCCGCGATGCTGTAACCCGTCTCATTGATCTCCTCAATGTATTTCTCTGGTTCAAACGACATTTGCATTAATCCTGATCGAAGAATGTCTGTCTATGGCACGCGTGGCATCACTTCATCTACGAACTTCACGAACGTAGCGTGACTCAACGGTGCGGCAAGCAGATAGTCTAGCGAGTTCGTTTCCTCGAGCTCAATTAGTCTATCTGCAACGCGTTCCGGTGTACCCCAAATCACGGTATTTTTAACGTAATCATTCAGACGTTGCTCGTTGGGTTGCGCCGCTGTTGTTTTAGCTTTGCCTTGATCGAAATAGCTGCCAAACATCCACTGAGAGCCGTTACGTGCGATTTGTTCCGCTTGTTCGTCGTGGTCTGCGATAGCGAGTAGGCGAGCCATCGGCGTTACGGCATTGACACTGTGATCGTTAGCGGCCAGCGTGTCTTGGTAGAGCTGGTATTTCCGAGCAAGATCATCGCATGATGCGTGCGGGTCCATGAGAATTGCGTAACCTTTCTCGGCCGCCCATGTAATCGCTTCAGGTGAAGAAGCGGCAATCCAAAACGGTAGCGGATCTTGCAGAGGTTTCGGAAGCACCTCCACGTCGTGGAACCGATTAAAGCGACCTTCGAAACTGAATTTACCGCTGTGCCACGCTTGCAGCACGATTTCGACATGCTCGTGAAATCGTTCCTTGGAATCTTCGATTTCAACGCCGAATATCTCCATTTCCTTGCGGTCGAAACCACGTCCCGCGCCCCAGTTGATCCGACCTTGAGTGAGGTGGTCAAGTAGCGCCACTTCCTCAGCCAAACGAAGCGGATGGTAGAACGCCGCAAGGCTCACGGCTGTTCCGATTCTGAGATTCTTCGTGATTCCTGCGACATGCGCTGCCATAACGTGTACGGAAGGACACACGCTGTATGTTGAGAAGTGGTGTTCGGCAAGCCATACTGCGTCGAATCCCGTTTGATCCATAGTCTTGACACGATCAAGCGCGCGCTCATACACGGTTGATAAATCGCCTCGACGACCTGGCCAGGAGAAGAACTGCAGTACACCATATTTCATCGTTGAAAGTCGTCTATCTTGAAAACGGTTGTTGTTCCGTAAAGACGACGCCACGCTCAAGCAATGCCTCAATCTGATCTGTGGAACGCTCAAGGTGCGTTGACAGGATATCGATAGTGTCAGCACCAACTAATGGCGCTCGACGTGGATGGACTTTTACTTCATCCGCAATCGCGATTGGCGACATGATCGTATGTGGATAGTCGTCGCTTGCCGGTTCAGCATTCACGATTATTTCGTTCGCCAACGCCTGCTCGTCGTTTACGACCTCGGCCATCGGTTTGACGTGACTGTGGGTGATTTCGTATTCAACTAGCTTCGGAAGTAGCTCGTCAAGCGTTAATTCTTGAATTCGTGCTTGAGTCATGTCGATGAGTTCGAAACGATGCGCAATGATCTCGCTTAGTGAGCTAAACCGCGGATCGTCGAGCCATTCTTCGCGATCCAAGGCGCGTGCAACCAGCGGCCATTCTCTTGCCGCATTTACGATGGAAAAAAGAACGTAAGCGCCGTCTCGAGTTTCATACACGGAACTGAAAGGATTGCGAAGACCGGTTGCCTGTTTCCGCGAACCAATATCCATACCCGCGATCACCCCTTGTAAGGCCATACCATTTGACCAGATACCGTTCGCTAACAAGGACGTCGATACGTACGAGCCTTTTCCTGTTCGTTCGCGTTTGTAAAGCGCACACGCGATCGCACTGAATAGGGACATCGATGTTGCGTGGTCACCCATACCCGGCGCTGAGGATACCGGTTTCACATCCTTGTCACGTACGAATTCCATCAAGCCCGAACTGGCCCACCACGCAGTCGCGTCGAAAGACCTTCTTTCTACGTCGGGTCCTTTCGTGCCAAAGCCGGTCACGTGCGCATAGATCAAACGCGGGTTCATTTCGATGAGACGTTCGTATTCGTACTGGTATCGCGCGATGTGCTCGCCAATGAAATTTGTGACAAAGACGTCGGCGATTGCGACCAGATCGTGTACTAATTGGACGCCTTCTTCGCACTTCAGATCGATTGCGATGCTCTTCTTATTGCGCGAGGTGAGTAACCAGTTGTAGTCGATGTCATACGATCCTTTCAGTGTTCGATACCGATCTCCTTCAGGTGGTTCGATCTTGAGAACGGTTGCACCGCAGTCACCAAGTACGGTCGCGGCGCCGAGTCCTGCTAGGAAAGTTGCTGCGTCGATAACTAGCAAGTCTTCAAATAAATACTCGATGACTCGGTCTCCATTCGTGACGTGACATGCCGTGTGGAATCACGTGTAAAAGTTGACCCGTACAAAACGTGACGTTTACGGTTCCACTCGGGTGTGCAATTTTCGCCTCAAGGCTCTGCTTATCCTATCCGCATTCGAGGCAACTAGGGAATATGGATGTACCCTGGCTATTGGGCAGTTAGTTGCCCTGATAAAGACGTAGCGATATTAACCTCAACACGCGAAGCGATTACCTACGCTCAACTTGACGCACGTTCAAATCAGTATTCACATTATTTGTTTGAAAATGGCTTGCGACGTGGTGATCACATCGCCGTTTTCATGGAAAACAACCTTAGGTTTTTCGAGGTCGTTTGGGCGGCGCTTCGATCAGGTCTCTATGTCACGACGATTAATCGGTACCTCACTGGGGAGGAAGTTGCGTATATCGTTGAAGATAGTTCGTCGAAATCACTCGTTTCCACGAAACAGTTGAGTGAAGTAGCCG
>JAPOVY010000020.1 GCA_026707905.1 Gammaproteobacteria bacterium
CTTCTGTTGACCACGGCACGGCGTACGATATCGCAGGCAAAGGCGTGGCGAATGAACGTAGTACGATCGCGGCAATCGACGCTGCGGTCGCGTTGGCAAATGGCGAACTCCGTTAGCAAAACGCGATACAAGACACGATTAACATAAGCCGTTACGGGTTTTAACTTAGTTCGCAAGGAGACCTTTCGGATGAAAGCAGCTGTATTCCGTGAAGTCAATCAACCCATGGAAATCGAGGAAGTTGAGCTTGCCGATCCGGGACCTCGCGAAGTCGTCGTAAGAACGAAGGCTGCGGGTGTTTGCCATTCGGATCTTCATTTCTATAACGGCACCTATCCAGGCCAGACACCGGTGGTATTAGGTCACGAATCTGCAGGAGTGGTCGAAGAGGTTGGTCGTGACGTGACGTACGTCAAACCGGGTGACCATGTGATAACGTGCTTGTCGGTTTTCTGTGGGCATTGTGAGCACTGTTTAACGGGACATATGTCGCTTTGTGGTTCGTCTGAAACGCGTCGAGGTCACGACGATATTCCGAGATTGAGCCAAGCGGGTGGCGTTGTCCATCAATTTGCTAGTTTGAGCTCGTTCGCTGAACGGATGCTGGTGCACGAACACGCCGTGGCGAAAATCCGCGACGATATGCCGATGGATCGCGCGGCGCTTATTGGTTGCGGTGTAACGACTGGCGTCGGTGCTGTCATTCACACAGCTGCAGTAGAACCTGGCTCAACTGTTGCAGTGATCGGATGTGGTGGTGTTGGATTGTCGTGTATTAATGGTGCTGCGCTTGCAGGGGCGGCTAAAGTCATCGCAGTCGATCAAGTCGCGTCGAAACTCGAGCTAGCACGTAAGTTTGGCGCGACGGACACGGTTGATGCCTCTGAGAGCGATCCAGTCGACAGCGTGCGCCGATTGACGGACGGTGGAGTACATTACGCCTTCGAGGCGATCGGTTTGAAGATCACAGCTGAACAGGCGTTTCGAATGCTCCGTCGCGGTGGGACTGCGACTGTGATCGGGATGATCCCGCCAGGCGAAATGGTCACGCTGCACGGTCCTGATTTCCTTCAGGAAAAGACCATTCAAGGTTCGATGATGGGATCCAATCGATTCAGACTCGACATGCCTCGATTTGTCGATTTTTACCTTCAGGGGAAACTGCATTTGGACGACATGATCTCAAGTCGAATCGGACTGGAAGATATCAACGACGCGATGGCACAGTTAGAGACTGGCGAAGTCGCACGAAACGTAATCGTTTTTGATTAAGGACTCACTACATGCGCTGGATTTCATTTCGTCAGGACGGTGAGGAAAGATTTGGCTATCTGAACGCGGACGATCAGATAGTTTGTGTGGGTGCGGATAGTCCTTATTCTTCGTTAAAAGACGCGCTCACTGCGGGTGCACTTGAAGAACTCGCGACTCAGGAAGCGAAAGCTGACACCGTCGCGCTGGAAAACATCGAATATCTCCCTACCATCACCAATCCAGACAAGATCCTGTGCGTAGGTCTTAACTACCGTGACCACCAAGCGGAAACTGGCCGCGGTGGCGAGGACAATCCGACGATTTTTGTGCGTTTCGCGGCTGCACAAGTAGGTCATCTCGCTAACATGGTACGACCGTTCGAGTCAAGAGCGTTAGACTACGAAGGCGAGATCGCGATGATCATCGGTCGTCCCGCACGGCGTGTTGCCGCAGAGAATTGGCTCGACTATGTCGCTGGGTTTAGTTGCTACAACGATGGCAGTGTGCGCGACTACCAACGTCACACGAGTCAATTTACGCCTGGGAAGAACTTCACCGGCACTGGTGGTTTCGGTCCTTGGATGATGACCCCGGACGAAATCAGCGATCTTGACGAAATGGAGATTACGACACGACTAAACGGTAATGTGATGCAGAACGCGAAGTCGAAGCAGCTTGTGTTTGGATTCGCGGATCTACTTGCCTACTGTTCAACGTTTACAGACTTAGTACCCGGTGATGTCATCGTAACGGGAACACCCGGTGGCGTCGGTTCCGCACGGAACCCACCGATCTTCATGGACGAGGGCGACGTCATTGAAATTACCGTAAATCCAATCGGCACGTTGCGTAACGTCGTCGTAGTCGGCTGAAATCGACATCCTATCGGCGTTGGTGAGGATCGCCAAACGTAGGTTCCGTTCGTCCGTGCGAAACCACTTCTCAATGACAGTCACGTAAGCGTCGGCCACATCGACGCCCAACTCAAGGGTATATGGTCGTTATTCACGTCCACATCGTACCAATCAAGCATCAAGCTATGCCACTCTGGCTTTGCCAACGCAAGACCATACACAGTTATGTTCGGATTGCGTTCCAAGATCGCGGTGGCAGCGAGGGACAGCGTCTTTCCGGTTGCTACAAAGTCGTCCACAATAAAGATCGTTTTCACGTTGATAGAGTCGGCGCGGTAATTTGCATCCTGCACCAGCAAGCTGCGGAATTCAGGATATAGTCCACCTCTCCCGGTCGGCAAGTGAGGTTCCTTTTGGAGAAGATCAGGATAGTATCGGCAGACGCCAGCGCACTGACTCGCACGAAGAGCCAACACACCATCCGGATTCGCACTCGTCTCTTCGGACCGAAGCGCTGGAGTAAAGCCCGTCTGCTCGGGTTCCAGTCCGAGTGCGCGTACGACGATTTGCGCAGCATGCGCCATAAGCCTCACCGCACCTCTCGTCGAAGCTTCGTCGGGATCGAATTTGGACTTTGTGAAGCGAGCACTCCATGGATCGCCAGGTCGATCTTCAAGCCGATATCCAACTGTGAAAGCGGCTGCGACACCGACATTAAACGTTAGAGTGTCATATCGGAGGAGGTTGTGAAATACATGTGGGAGAGAGGACATCGTAACTCCTCAAAATTCGTACGTCTCACCCACCCGCTATCGCGGCCACGATTGTCACAGTATCACCTCTCTTCACTTCTGTCGCTTTGCCGCGAATGAAGTTAATATCTTCGTCATTGACGAATACTTTGACATACCCCCGAATCTCGCCGTTATCGAACAGCTTGTTTTTAATCCCGGTGTATTTGCTTTCCAAGTCGTCAATCAATTTCTCTACGGTAGTCGTATTGGCGATCTCTACGTTTAGTTCTACTTGGCCATTCGCTAGCTTCCGCAATGGCTCTGGTATGTTTACGGTTACTGTCATTTGCTGAACTCCTTCTCTATCATGAAGTAATCCTCAATATTCGTAAGACAGTTCTGATGGGTTCGAATCCATTGATCTCGACAGCGAGAGAACGATCAGGGCAAGGACGTCGATAGCGGTTCAGCCAGATCGCATCCATCCCAATTCCGATAGCGCCGAGTACATCTCGTTCCCACGAATCTCCGACCATCGTCGCTTTTTGCACATCGAGGTTTTCTAGAGCATATCTAAAAATCTCGGGATTCGGTTTGAGCGCTCCCACCTCCTCGGAAATTGCGACGGTATCCAGAGGCAGTAGGTCGAAGAATTCCAGCTTGTCCCTCTGATTTTGCGAACGGCCGTTGGTGATGACACCAATCTTCATCCTGCCTCGTAGAGCATCGAACAGTTCCTCGACGCCCGGAACCAGCCGCGGATAAAACTGCTGCTCGTGTACGTACGCTTCGACGGCATCAGCCGCCTTATCTGTTGCTAGTCCATATCGGCGGCAGATACCACACATGTGTTCAAGATGTGCTTCCTCATCAGACAAATTACCTTCAAGAGTTCGCTGATAGTTAGCCGTCAATTCCGCGTCATGGGCTAGCTCTAACTCGTCCAAAGGCACCTTGTTAAGTTCAGGCAGTATTCTCTGCACAGCGCGCAGCCCGTGCCGACGAGCGTATTGCAGGTCGATCAAAGTATCATCAAGATCGAAGAGAACTGCGGTACTCATGTAGGCTCCTGATGCATCCGAAGAAAACTGCGATTCGGTCAGAATAGTCTTGCAGCTATCAATCGCCCGTTATTTCTCAAGTGGGACGTGAAAGGTCGTATTGAGAGCACACCATAGCATGACCCTAGCGAACTGCAAAAGTGGGCGATGAGAAGGAGAGAACCGTTCGCAGCCTTACAGAATGTTCGCGTCAACTGTTAATAACCAACCGATTCCTGAAGTGATTGTTCTGTCGCTCGTAGAACGCACAGCACGCTGCGCGACAAAAGCGTAGCCCGGCAGAACATCGTGCTCCGTCCGAGTTCGTACGGATGCCGATTTGTGGTCTGAGCGATTTAAGCGCTTAGTGCTTCAAGTACCTTTTGCGGATGATCTGCGGCTTTGGGTACACGGCGCCAATGTTTGGCAACTTTTCCGTCTTTACCGATCCATACGGTTGAACGAATCACGCCTATACGAGTTTTGCCATACATCATCTTTTCGCCGTATGCCTCGTATTTCTCCATAACCTTGTGATTTGCGTCAGTGAGAAGATCGAAGCGCAATCCGTAATCCTTCCGGAACTTCTTGTGAGAATCGGCATCGTCCATCGAGACTCCCAGTACGACAACGCCTCTTCTCGCTTTGCGAATATCCGGTAGAAGCGCTTGAAAGCCAGACGCTTCTTTCGTGCAACCAGGGGTGTGATCTTTAGGGTAAAAGAAGAGAATGACATCTTTGCCTATGAGCTCACGTAACGCTATCTTCTTGCCCGATTGGTTGGGCAGAGTGAACATCGGTGGTTTTTTACCTTCTTCGATCGCCATGAGTTTTTCCCAGTGAAATCGGGTAAGTAGTATATTTGCTGAACATCGTCGAAGTCACGCGCGTACATGTTAGGCTGATAATATCAATGGAAAGATAAGCGGTATTGGAATCTTGGTCAGTTTAAACGCAATGCATCGACCACTTCTCGGAGTTGTAGGGGTTACGGCAGTGGCCATCATTGCGCTCTCCGCGTGTGTTTCCACGTCTACACCGAGTAACACCGAGAACATCTGTCAGATTTTCGATGAAAAGCGATCTTGGTACCGATCAGCGGCGCGTAGCGAGAGGAAATGGGGAATTCCCATCTCAATCATGATGGCTGTAATTTACAAAGAATCCAGCTTTCGTGCGACCGTACGTCCGCCGCGCGAGAAGATACTCGGATTTATCCCTGGGAAACGAAAATCCTCGTCACTGGGATATTCACAAGCGAAAGAAGAAACGTGGAACGACTATATTCAAGCCACAAAGAACCGTACCGCGAGTCGAACCAATTTCGCTGATAGCATTGACTTTGTTGGCTGGTACCTGAATAGAGCGGTTAGACACCTCGGTGTCGCACCGTCGAACACGGAAGCGCTTTACGCCAGTTATCACGTCGGGTTGAGCGGATACCAATCAGGTGCATGGCGCGATTCGTCTACGATCAGGAACTCTATCGCGACATTTCAACGTCAGGTACAAAGGTACGAGCGGCAGATACGCACATGCACCGTTAGAAACAGAGGTCTATTTCGTTAGTTCGCGTCTCCGGAATAGGTGACACGGTAGATCGTGCCGTTTTGATCGTCGCTTATTAGCAGACTACCATCGCGAAGTACTAACACGTCATTGGGTCGACCTTCAACTTTCCCATCGATGAGCCATTGGTCCGCGAATGGGTCATAACGAAGCCCATTCTCGGTCTCGCGAATGACGGACACCCGATAGCCGCGTGGAGCACCGGGTGCGTGATTCCAAGACCCATGCTCGGCGACGAATAGCGCGTTGTTGTATTCCGACGGAAATTGATCCCCTGTATAGAACGCAATACCAAGCGCGGCGGCATGTGCACGGATGTAGAACACAGGTTTCGTGTAGTCGTCAGGATTCTTGTCGGCACCGAACGTCGGGTCCTTGACGACGCCTGCATGGATAAACGGATAGCCGAAATGTTCGCCAGGTGTCGTGACCACGTTGATTTCCTCTAACGGCACCTCAGGTCCCATCCAATCTCCTCCGTTATCAGAAAACCACAACTTCCCAGTGATCGGATGCCAGGCGAAACCCACGCTGTTTCGTACCCCGCGAGCGTAGATCGTGGTATCACCGGTCGCGAGATCCATACGCAGAATACTGGCGAACCGTTCGTCGTCAGATAGACAGATATTGCAGGGAGCGCCTACATTGAAATAGATAAATCCTTCTGCATCATGGTCCAGGTATTTCCATCCATGGTGCGTTCTGTCCGGTAGGTCATCAGTTATCAATTCGAGTGCCGGTTCGCTCGCGTAGACGTCGTCGATATCTCGAATACGAAATATCTGATCGAGTGCAGCAATGATGAGGTCACCGTTAACTATGGTTAGACCAGACGGCATAGGTAAGTCTGACGCGATGACATGCACCTCTGCGTCGGTCTTGGCTTCGTTTGGTACGAGGGCGTATACGTTGCCATCCCGTCGTGTGCCAACATAGAGATTGCCCGATGCAGACTCGACCATTTGTCGAGCATTTGGTACGTCATCCGATAGAACTCTTAGGTCGAAGCCATCTGGTAATGCCCACACCCAGCTAGACCCTAAACTTACCGCCACGCTGAATAGGACGGACTGGTAGGTCTTAAACCTCAATTGCATGTCTGAATCCGAATTACTTTTCGAAGAAGCCAAGCGCTTTTACGAAGCTTGGTTAAGTGATCAAGGTTACACAGCGCGTCAAGGGCAGCTAGACATGATGCAGTTCATCGCGCAGTCTTTGACTCGACGACAACATCGAATTGGTGTCGTCGAAGCGGGTACGGGTACCGGCAAGACCGTCGCTTACTGCATCCCTGCTGCCATCGAAGCACGTCGTCAAAACAAGACACTCGTGATCGTCACATCTACGGTGTTATTGCAGCAACAGCTGCTCCATGCGGAATTGCAGCAGTTAGCGGACCTATTCTCGCCGAGGCTGACGTTTGGCATCATCAAGGGTCGACGTCGTTACGCGTGTATCGATCGACTAGACAAGAACGTCAATTCATTCGGTGACGAATCGGTCGATCTGTTTGGATCAGAAAATCCCTCTCACAGGGATCGACGCATAGCAGGTGATTTACTTGATCGATTCAATGCTCGACAATGGGACGGCGATATGGATGCCGTGCCTATTCCTTTAACACGACGCCATCGAAGCACTTTCACCACAGACGCACTCGGTTGCCATCGTCAGTCTTGTGAGTACGCGAAACCGTGCCCTTATTTTCGAGCTCGTAACAAGATTACGTCACTGGACGTAGTCGTAACGAACTACAGTCTATTAATGGCCGCTGGACGGGAAGGTATCGACATGCTCCCTGCGCCAGAGGATTGTGTTTACATATTTGACGAAGTACATCGTTTGGCTGATATCGTCATGAGCTCAGGCACGATCAGCACAACCACATCTGGCCTTGCTGAGTTTGTTGAGAAAGTAGAGGACTTCATTAATCGATTGATGAACAACGTTGAGGAAGGTCATCCGCTCGCTGGCGCACAGCAGGACATTCTCGACACCGTACCGCGAGTTTCTCCGTTAATCGACGAGCTTCGCGAACACTTCTCACAATTGATACGGACGAACACGGTCGAGCCTGATTCACAACGGAGCGTCTTCCGATTCGTTGCGGGAAGGGTTGACGAGTGCACAAGTGATCAGACACGAGTCTTAGCCAACGTTGTCGGAGGGTTGTTCGTAACGTTAAACGAGCTCCACACAACGCTCGATGATGCGCGAGCGAACCTTCCTATGTGGATCAACACCGACGTTCTTGGTCGTGCCGTTCGATCACTAACAGAGCTGCTAACCTCTGGACGCGACATCAAGTCCCTGTTTGAGGACTGGGGTTCAACTAGTCCGATCGCATCTGCTCGCTGGCTATCGCCAGATGCCAGTGAATGGCGGATGCACACTGTCCCGATCGCGGTCGAGGAAATACTCTATAACGCGATTTGGTCACAAGCGCATAGCGTGATTTGTACCTCAGCTACGATTTACTCGAGCCAGGGTTTCGATCAGTTCAAGCAGGAAGTTGGTTTAAATCTACCCGACGTGCATTTCAAACGCATTGCCAGTCCTTTTGACTTTCG
Source organism: Gammaproteobacteria bacterium (assembly GCA_026707905.1). GTDB lineage: Bacteria > Pseudomonadota > Gammaproteobacteria > Pseudomonadales > Azotimanducaceae > Bin55. Next base: position 8,022 of record JAPOVY010000020.1, read on the forward strand.
ACATAACGTCAGATTTCAAGTCGCGAACATTGGCTTCAGTGCGCCAGGTGGAGATGCGTTCAACAGTGCCGCTGCAGCTTATCTGCCTCAGCTGCTAGAGAAGAACCGAAGTGGTTTGGTGTTATTCACCTCGCGGACGGATATGGCGAAGGTATATAAGCAAATGCCAGACGATTTTCGTTCGCTTTGCCTAGCGCAAGACGAGCTATCCATGGCTGAAACGATTAGAAAGCATCGACAGACGATCGATAACGGGGGCCAGAGCTTCATATTCGGCTTGGTGTCGTATCGAGAAGGCGTGGACCTTCCTGGGGACTACTGTCAACATGTGGTGATCATGCGAATCCCGTTTAACGTCCCAGACGACCCTGTGATAAAGTCGCAGAAAGAGTTACTTGGTCTTGAAAACGCTTTTATGCAGTATGACGTGCCACAAGCGTCATTGCGTTTGTTTCAGGCGTGCGGGAGGCTTCTCCGCAGCGAAACAGATCGCGGCTCCATAACGGTACTGGATCGCCGAATTATTGAGAAGACACAGTATTGCAGCGAGCTCATTCGCCCGCTGCCTGAATTTGAGATCGTAGACCTAAAAAATCCCGTCAATCCTGCTGCTTGAAGATTGTCGGATCAGTGATCGCAACACCTTGTGTCAGCGTTGATCCTTTCTGACCTGGGCTGAAAACCTCAAGACGTCGTGGACTGTCAAGATCGAGAAGTCTGTCGTACGCTACTCGAAAGTCGTCCAATGTGATCTCCCGAATCGCGTTAGCCAGCTGTTCTCGGGTGTCAAACGAGAGATTCTGAATAACAAGGTCGTTGAGATATCGTCCTGATTTTTGACCAAGATTCCTGTCCTTCTCTAGAAGACTCGTTAACAGCCCGTCCTTGTACCCGTCAAACTCTTCTAGCGTCATTGAATCGAGCTCAACGCGACGCTTTGCTATGAATTGGTTCGTCGCCGTTTGGATGTGAGGTACGTCTACAACGGGCGATTGCACGACAAATACCATCGAGGGGTGTGTGAACAGCTCCGCATATTGAGCGATCGTAGCGTAACCGAGCTGTTGTTCCGTTCGTAAGTCATTGAAATACGCCGTTGATACAACTTGAGCGATGAGTCTCAGCATGGCTCGCTCAGCGATGGAGTTATCCTCACCTTGAAAACTGACTAGGTAGACGGCATCGTTATGCTCGATGTCGAGGTTTCTCGTATGGAGTTCGGACAAGAGGCGAACTGAAGGTACGCGACGTGCGCTCGCTTCAAGATTTAAACTGTCCGCGACAGTGTCTCCTATTTCCTTGCTATCTTCTGGGGTCACGTTGCCGACGATAAGAAGGGTTGCTGCAACCCGGTCAAGGCGTTCGTCCATCCATTTGGAGAGTGATTCACGCGTTACGTCACTGACTTGCTTCGCGAGTACGCTCGGCGCCCATGCTGAACTCATCAACGTGTGAGAAATCGTGCTGAACGCTTGTTGAAACGGGCGTACGTCTTTGAAGTCGGTGTATTGCTTGGCTAGTTCGACCTTTTGGTTTTCGAGTTGTGCCTCGTCAACGTCAAAGTCGTTAAGTAACGCCAACATGTCACCAAGTAAAAGGCTCTGCTTGTCGTCATAGCCGTTTACGGTGATGGATAGTCCTTCAGAATGCGTTCCGAAACTACCGTACAGTCCTGCGACGACCGCAGGATAGGACCGAGCATTGAATTTGATATTTAGTAATCTAGAGAGTAGTGCGTTGCTGACGACCTCACGTGGACCAGTTAGTGGTTTTGCATACTGCAACCTTACGGTGATGTAAGCCCTTGGGACTTTAAACTCCGTATTCGTCGCGTGCCAAACATCAAGTCCATCCACGTCATGGATTAAGGACGGTATGGCATCTTGCATGCCATCAAGCACGGATGTTTCATCTGGGATATACAGGTTGGGCGCTGGGAGTTCGAACGAATGTTCGACGACGTGGTTTGTATTGATGTTGGGCGTCAACGTATACGGCACGTTAAACCACTTCTCCGTCTTATCGGTGTCGACGTCCGGCGCGGCAATGCGCGTTATCGCATTTTCTCGTGTTAGATAACTTAGGTACTCGCTAATTACAGCTGGTTCGAATCTCGTCATCAGGTATGGACCCCGAAGTAGATCTTCGGGTTCGAAAATCTGTGCGTTATTTACTAATTGGTTCGCTGTGCCGATAGAGGACGCTTGTTGCATGAAGCGAAAGTTCAAATTTGCAACCGTGGCTTGTTCCTCATACCGCCACTCCTCAATTGGATTCGCTCGCAGTGTGTCAATGTATGCGTAGACCAGTCCAATAATCTCCTCGAGATGTTCCCATCCACTATCAGTCACACCGATGGAAACCCCAAATTCGGAGTTACCGCGGTCAGATCGAAATCCTCCAGCCGAAAGTGAGTTGATCCACCCGCGATCTTGAAGTAGCTGGTGCAAGCTGCCTTCACCTTCATGACCGAGTAAATTGCCTAGGTAATTTAGCGGTTTTGTTCGTAGGTAAGGCGTGTAATCTGGTACCGGCCACTCAATCGAGAGCGAACGGTTCGACATGATGGTTTGGTATCCGTATGCGAATGGCAATGAACCTTCTCGATGAGCGCTTGGAGGTATTGGTGCATCTCCTAACTCTCTGTTGGGAACGTCACTAAATAACTCACGTACAAGCGCTTCTTGATCGTCTAGGCTGCGTTCGCTGACTACAACAAGCACCATCTGATCGGCAGAGTAGTTTTGTTCGTAAAAGTCCTTGACGAGATCTCTATCCACATCTGCGAGTGTCTCATTGCTGCCGATGTTGAACTTCGAACTCGGATGTTCCGGGTTCATGATTGTTTTTGAAACTGACATGCCCCGCCATGTATCGCTACGCAGTTGCATTTGGTACTCGGAATGCACCGCATTCTTCTCTCGTTCTACGTAGGTGTCATCGAGCAACGGCGCGGTGAAAAACTGCGCAAATCGATCTAATGCTTCCGGGAATTGCTGTTCGTCAATATCAAAGAAATAGTTTGTGAGCTCAGTCGCTGTATATGCGTTGCGATTCCCACCGTGTTTTGAAATAAACTCCGAATATCCATCCGGGTCAGGATATTTCTCGGTACCCAGAAACAACATATGCTCAAGAAAGTGAGCAATGCCTTCGTATTCAGGCCAATCGTGGTTCGAGCCTCTGGCTACCCCAAGTGCCGCTCCCGCTTTACCTTCCTCGGATCGATGAACCAGGACCGCCGTGAGTTCATTGTCGAGCTTTAGATATCGATAGGATCGACTGTCATTAGGACTCTTCGTAATAGTGACTTCGTCAGACGATGTGATCGGTTCCGGCGATTCTGTCGTCGCGCACCCGAGCAACCACAGAAGAAGGGCGCTAGTAACAAGAAATAGCTTGGAGAGACTTCGCGAAGGCATTTAGGCGCTCCTAAAAAGTGATGGGCATGAAAGAAAGGTGGTTGTGAGGTTGAAGTTCACGTACGTCAACGGTTAAAGATTAACAGCTGAGCTCAAAAGCTATCAATACACTCGAGCAAGTCGGCAGCAAAAAGCTCGGGTTGCTCAAACGCTGCAAAATGGCCGCCGCGTTCTTGTATCCGGTAGTGTTTTAGATTCTTGTAGCGTCTTCGCACCCAGCGTTCAGATGCTCTAAAGATCTCCTTCGGGTAAATCGTTACGCCCGATGGAATCGTGACATCCTTCGCTCGACCGCCACGACCAAAACTCTCCCAGTAAAGCCGTGCACTAGAAGCGCCACTTCCGGATAGCCAATAGAGCATAACGTTGTCGAGTAGCTGATCACGCGTGAGCACGTTTTCGGGGTGCCCATTACAGTCGGTCCATTGGTAGAACTTCTCTAGTATCCAAGCGGCCTGACCGATAGGAGAATCCACGAGCCCATAACCGAGTGTTTGAGGTCTTGTACTCTGTTGTTTCGAGTATCCGGAGTCCCAATCCTGGTAAAACTGACTGCCTTTTAGTGCTTCCTGTTCCATCTCGGTTAGTTCATCCATAGTGTCTCGGTCAGGTCCGACGGTAGGCATATTGGTATGCATACCTACACAGTGATCATCGTGGTTGGTCGCAAGCGCAGTCGTGACCGCCGCACCCCAATCCCCACCTTGTGCAAGGTACTTGTCGTAACCGAGACGAAGCATGATCGTGTTCCAGGCGTTCGCGACCTTTTCAACGTTCCAGCCGTTATGCGTTGGTTTTCCGGAAAAACCGTAGCCTGGTAAGCAAGGAATGACCAAGTGAAGCGTCTTGCTTAAGGGTTCGATAACGTCAAGAAACTCGACAATAGAACCTGGCCAACCGTGAGTAAGGACGAGGGCTTGCGCATCGGGCGAGTCACTTTGAATATGCATAAAGTGAATATCCAGACCGAAGACTTCTGTGGTAAATTGGTCGTACTGATTGAGCCTCGATTCACATCGTCGCCAGTCGTATTCGTTCTGCCAATAGGTCTTGACCTCGCGCATATACTCGAGCGGGATGCCTTGTGTCCAGTCATCGACGGTCTCCGCCTCAGGCAAACGAGTGAGCTCCAGCTTTGACTTCAGTGATGCGAGGTCTCTATCAGCTATATCAACTTTGTAGGGTGTAAGTTCAAACATAGGGTGCTTCAAGAATTAGAGTCTGAGCGAGCTAGCATAACCATCGACATTTACATAGGAATGAGCGATGTCATCGGTCTTTGATCTAGCAGGTGCGACATATAAGACCGATGTTGCGCTAGCTAGTTTTATGAAACTGGAATCCAGTAAACCGAAAGACTATCGCGAACTCGCGGTTATCTTGACGCGTCATTGGCAACAGTACGACCATCGGATCATTGGACTAGGTGGTGGTCAGGGTTCTGGCAAGAGTACATTGAGTGATCTGATCGAGGCGGCTGCGCGTGATCTTGGCGAACGTGTTGCCGTTCTCGGACTCGATGACTTCTACCTCACACGAAATGAGCGTGATCGACTAGCGAATGAAAAGCATTCGTTATTCCGGACCCGTGGTCCACCAGGTACTCACGACATCAATGCACTGTTGACCGCAATCGATGACTTAGCAACAGGTCGATCGGTAGAGATTCCACAGTTCGACAAAGGCAGCGATGAGCGATCGGGTACTCGAAGGATCGATCCTCCGTGTCAGCGCGTGCTCGTCGAGGGTTGGTGCGTGGGCGCGAAACCACAGAGTGAGTCTGCTCTGACAGCTCCGATTAACGGTCTCGAACGTCAACACGACGTAGATGGTAGTTGGCGACGGGAAGTGAACCAATTACTAGCTGGCCCGTACGCGCAATTACTCGCCCGTCTAGATAGTCTCGTCTACTTACGGGTCCCTGATTTAGAAAGCGTTAAGCGATGGCGACTACAGCAAGAGCAGGACCGAACGCCCACGCAACGCAAAGATCGCGAGTGGGTGTCTCATTTCGTACAGCATTATCAACGGATAACGGAATGGATGTTCGTTGATGCAGGTGATCGAGCGGATGTCGTAGTCGAGCTCAATCAAAACCACCGAGTAGCGGCATTGACTTTGCGCTAATCGCCTAGACGTTTGAGCAACATGTCCATCGCACGATTGAATCGTTCGCGCATTGGCTGTTCGCCGTGCGCGACCGCAACCCAATCGCGAATCAGTCCTTCGGCGATGTCCTTTTGTGACGCTTCGCTTCGACCCATGGTCGTCGCTAGAGCGCCGACCCGCAATTGAAGACGTCGTTCTTCATCTTCGGTAGTTTCAGGTTCGATTTCAGCCTGAATCTCAGCTCTGAGCACGATATCTCTCAGATTGGAATCATCGCCTAGTGGCGTGCGTGACTCAAACAGAACCATGTCATTTTGGACCGCGTCGTACCATTCGACCGGAATGGGCGAATCGCTTGTTTCGAATCCTGCTAATTCTGCGTCCTTCTCAAGCAGCAACTTCAACCGCTCGCTCGCTTCCATTTGCTGTGCAGCTAGCTTCCGATCCGCGAGAATGTCGTCGACTTGTGCGAGCTTTCGATCGAGATCTTTCTTGATCCGTGCAGGTAGTACGAGCTCCGCTAGTTGCTCTTCAACTTCGTGAACTGCTTTGACATCGAATTGCTGTTTACCACCTCGCGCTCGTCGTAGCAGCTTGTCGACCGTGTCCTTCGCTTGATCGATATTCTTCGAGATTGTTTCCTTTCGCTCTTCACGTTGTACGCGACGGGTCTCGAATACAGAATTACATAGCGTTCGAAACTCGCCCCACAGTCGCTCCTCTGCTTTATGGAAAGTCGGACCGACAGCCTTCCATTCTGCCTGCAGACCTTTAATAGCATTGATGCGCTCTTGATCGTCTAGCTCTTCCTGGTCACAGACCTCTTTAGCTCGTTCGATGAGAGCTTCCTTCGCTTTGCTTGTTTCTTGTCGGTGCTTGATTAATCGATCGCGTATGGTCTGGTACGCAGTGAAAAAGCGTTTATTAACCGTGCGACTGCGCGACCGGTCAGTTTCGCCTACGGCCTTGAACTGTTTAAGGTGTTGACTGAGTACGTGTTGCACCTCTCGCCAATCCGGTGTGTCCCAGTCGGTGTCTTCGATAAGGTTCTCTAATTCTCTCGCCAGCGCTTCTTTTCGGTTGGCGTTTTCGACGCGATGCTGTTTTTGCTCTTCAAACCAATCGGCACATATCTGCCACGCACCCTCCGCAGCATCGTCGTAGCGTTTCTGAAGCGAGACCTCATCGCGATTGCTGGGTGGTCCGAGTGCGTTCCAATCCGCGCGTAAGGCGCGCACTTGGTCGAACTGTTGCTGCGGAGGTAAAGGCGTGTCTCGAAGCGACTCGATCTTGCTACAAAGTTCCTCGCGCTTGGGCAGTGTGGCAAATGCCTTCCAATTCAGCAATTGCTTGAGTTCCGCTGCTAGGGGCGCAAGCAGGTCGAATTGGCGTTTGCGAGCGCCTTCGGGTAGACGCAGTATCAGATTGCGAGCATGACGCTCGGTGTTGATTGCCTGTTGTAACGCGCCTTCTTGAATCTTTTCGTTAAGTGTGGGAAATGTTTCATCGATCTCCTTCAAAGTATCTTCGAAAAGTTGATCGACGCGTTGCACGATACTCTGACAGTGATCGCCGATTTCAGTAAGTCGTTGTCGCCACTGACCTTGCGTCTCAGCGTCTAGCGCTACAAAATCTCGATGTTCCGCGAATCGCTCAACGTTCTGACGGTGATCTTTCGCCGATTTGCTTACACGCCAGAGCTTCGACCAGTTTTCTTTCACCTTTAGATCGGGCATCGTTAATTCGACCGAGGTTAGCTTGTCGAAACGCTCGGTGAGTCGATCTCGCGCCACGTCGTGTTTCTGTTCAGAACGGATTTGCGCCGTTAGTTCGAAGAACTCATTCGATAGTTCCAAAGGCACTTTCTGAACTCTTAGTGCTTCAAGCCAAGCTTTCTCAGCGTCTTCAAGTGCTTCAGATTGGTTTTCTGCTCCCTTCAGCTCAGCGATGATGCTAGTGAAGCGTTCAGGATCTTCCGCGCTCTCGTCGATTGATTTCGCCCGTCGTGGAAAACGCGTTCGCAACATGTCGAGATCAAGTTTCTCGACCCCGAATTCGTGCAATCGGTCGTTTAACTCTGCTAGCTCATCAAGAATATCGGTCCAGCTAGTTTCCTGCGCCTCTCGCAACGATGCGTAATGTGCGTCCGTAGCCGTGGTCCGGGTCGCTGATTCAATTAGCTGCTCAGCGCGTGAGAGTGTCTCATCCCGGTTGGTTTGAAGACGCTTGACTTCGCTCAGTCGATCGCGGATGAACCGATTGACCGATTTATCCTTGTTTCTTGAGATTCTCTCGCAGTGACTAAGCACATCGATGTTTGCTATCAGCGCGACAGCGTCGTGCCGGACGTTCGCCGAGCTTGCAAGAAAGATGGTTTCCGCAAAAGCTTGCGTTGAAGCTTGTTGTTGCGCAATGTCTACAAGTTCCGAGCCACTCTCGATATGCTCGAGCATGTAGTTGCGGACGTTTTCCCGGCTTAACAGTGGATGATTCGAATTGATCTGAGCACACACCAGCCGAACAGCCTCGTCCGCTAAATCTTGATCGTCGAGGAACTTGGAGAGATCATCGACGGAAGTTAGGCGCTTCAGCGCAGCGTTTCTGACCGAAACGTCGTCGTCGTCGCTTGCTAGTGAGAGAATCGTGTCTTGGTCCGCGTCTGGTAGCGTAGCTAGTGCTTCCAATCGCTTGTCGGCGTTCGGATGATCTAGTCTCGGTTTTCGATTAAAAAGATGACTAAGCACGATACTTTTGGTTACATATTCGCAAAGGTACTAAGAGACCCTACTACGGAGACTCTTTCGCGTTCAATGCGACGTGGGATACATAATGATATTTGGCATAGCAAAAAGGTGAAAGTGCGTTTGCGTTATGCATGGCTAATGATCTGTGTTCTAATCGAATAGGGTAGGTCAAAATGGAAAGAGGTCCCGACAATGGCACGATGGGATAAACCGACGACGGAAGGGATTCCAGACTGGTTTTGGACGAGTGTTGAGACGAAGGCAGAGCAGACTACGGTAGAAGTCGAGGATTGTGATGTCGCGTATCAGTGTTGGGGCAATCGCGGCGAAGGGCAGGGGATTCTTCTCATCCATGGGATGAATGCACACAAACATTGGTGGGATTTCATCGCACCTCAGCTCTTATCCGATAACTACGTCGTGGCGATGGATCTCACGGGTATGGGCGACTCGGATTTCCGATATGAGTACGACGCTGAAACGTATGCTGCAGAAATCGTTGGCGTCTGCGATGCTGCCGGATTAGACGATCAGGTGGTTCTAGTCGGACACAGTTTCGGCGGTCGTATGGCGACCAAAGCCGCTAGTGTGAGACCGGAACGTTTTGGTTCGCTAGTCCTTGTCGATTCAGGCATTCGACATCCAGATGAACCTGAACCCGACTATCCGATGATGGGAGGTGGCCGCGCGAAGGTCTATCCAAGTCGCGAAGCTGCGGAGGCGAGATTTCGTTTGTTCCCACCGCAGCCATGTGCCAACGAGTATCTGCTGACTTACATTGCAAGAAAGTCGTTGCTGTACCTTGACGGTGGCTGGGGTTGGAAATTCGATGAAGAATTACCGCTAGTTCTTAAAGATGCAGAAGCGGCACCTGAGGACTTCACAGGTTTGCAGCTGCCGGTAGCGCTAATCTATGGTGCCAACAGCATGTCGTTCTCGGAACAGACGGCGAGCTATGTCGCTTCGCTCGTACCAAATCTAGTCGCTACAGAACGTATTGAGGACGCGCAGCACCACGTGTTCCTAGATCAACCACTGGCATTTGTTGATGCAATGCGTCGAGTGCTTGATTTGGTCACAAAGTAACTAAGAGAGACATTAATTCGTTTGAGCACAGAGGGGCTCGAGCGGACAAGCCAACGTCCTTCAAAGAACCACTCGATCTCAGAACAGGATCTTTTGCTTGCCTCGCTGGCGCGGGTTACATCGGCGCGTCAACAAGACTTACCAATCGCCTTTATCCCACTGAATACCGCCGCCGATTTGGTAGTCTGCGACGTTTTGTTCGAAGAATGCGACTTGCTTTTGCTGATCGATCGTTCGCGTCATCCAAGGGAATGGGTTCGTAGGCGCATCGTACTGTTCAGGTAACTGAAGCGAAATGAACCGTCGGTTAGCGATGTACTGTAGATACGCAGTCATCAGTTCGACATTCATACCTTGAATGCCGCTTGGCATCGTGTCTTGGGCAAACGCAACTTCAAGTTCAAGCCCTTCCTTGATCATACGGATTGCAGTCTCCTGCATTTCCGCGTCCCATAGATGCGGATTCTCTTGCTTAATTTGGTTGATCATGTCGAGACCGAAGTTGATGTGCATCGATTCATCACGCATGATCATCTCGAACTGTTTTGCCGTGTTGATCATCTTGCCTTCACGCGCCATGGACAAAATGAGCGCGAACCCACAGTAGAAGAAGATGCCTTCGACGACGCAGTAGTAGGCAATCAGGTTTTCTAAGAGTAGTCGATCTGAAGCCAGCGTACCGGTGTTAAAGTGTGGATCCGTGAGCAAGCTTGTTTGCTTAAGTGCCCACGCGGACTTATCGCCGACGGACTTAATTTCTCGATACATGTTGAAGAGTTCACTTTCTTCCATACCGAGTGACTCGATGCAGTATTGATATGCATGAGTGTGTAACGCCTCTTCACTCGCCTGTAAGAGCAGGTAGTTACGACATTCTGGATTCGTGATCAATCGGTATACACCAAGCACAATATTGTTTGCGACCAACGAATCGGCGGTTGCGAAGAAACCGAGGCTACGTTTCACAACTTGACGTTCCTCTTCGGACAATATGCCCTCACTCTTCCACTGGGTGATGTCATCTTGCATTGGGATTTCATCTGGCATCCAGTGGTTTTTACGCGCCAAGAGGTACTTTTCCCAAGCCCAGACGTATTTGAATGGGATGAGCTGATTGAGATCCGCACGACAATTAATCATCGCCTTTTCGTCAACCTGGACGCGCTGCGTTGTAGCGAAAGCATTCGCTAGATCGTCGCCCATACCTAGATTAGAGCGATCAACGCTGCTAGATTCATCAACCGTAACGCGGACCGGTTTAGGTGCAGCTGGCGCGGGAGTCTCCCGCAAAATCGGAGTAGGTTTGACGACGGATTCGTGTCGTTTCTCTACGTTAAGGACTGTGTCTTCTTCCGTGTCCCAATTTGCCAACCGCATGCGTTTCCGCTCCATCAAGTACGTCTTGGTCCCCTTTTTCGTCGAATTTCATTTCAACGTTGCAAGGCTCCGCCACTGTTAGCATGAAGCTAACATGCGAACTATAGCAGTTTATGAAACGTAAAGAGAGCGAATCTCTCGTATTGAAGCGGCTTAAACAGACGTACTTTTGCTATGAATGGGGTGGCTAACTTAGAGCGTCAGCCAGCGCAAGATTCGCAGGTTGGGTCATCAATCTCACAGAACTCATAGTCCTCTTCAACTTCCTCGACTCCTACTGCAAGCGTCGGCCTAGCTGCGGGAGCTGCAGGTTCCCTATCAGCAGTAGGCGCTTCACTATCTGTTTTAACGAATTGCAGTCTGGAATCGACTGAAGAGGTTTTCTCGACGCTCGTTGCGCTTCGAGAGTGCAGGTAGTAGGTTGTTTTAAGCCCAAGTTTCCAAGCGTTCAAGTACCACAGCTTTACTTCGCGAGGTGAAACGCCACGACTGGGATCGACGTAAAGATTCAACGATTGACTTTGATCGATCCACTTTTGTCGTCTAGCAGCGCACTCGATCAGTGCGGGATTACCGACTTCAAACGCTGATTTGTAAAGGTCTTTTAGATTCCGAGGGATGGACTCGATTTCACTTATGTTGCCATCAAGATCCATGATCTGGTCATACAGATCGGCAGACCATAAACCGATCGCCTTCAGGTCGGCTGTCAGATAGGGATTAATAACCTGGAATTCACCCGACATGTTCTGTTTCACGAACGTGTTCATAAAGCACGGTTCGATCGAAGCCACCGAACCAACGATATTCGCGATCGTAGCTGTCGGCGCGATCGCCATCACGTTGGAATTGCGTATCCCTTGTTGCTTTAGCTTCTCTCGCAGTTCCTCCCACGGCATGGTTTGTGAAAAGTCAAGTAACGTGTAATCCGATCCCCGCTCTTCTTCCAAAAGTTTCAACGAGTCAATCGGCAAGATACCTTGGTGCCATAGTGAACCTTCGTACGTCGGGTATGGGCCGCGCTCGAGGGCTAGCTCGCTCGAGGCTTCGATTGCGTAGTAGGAGATCCACTCCATAGAACGATCGGCGAACTCGATCGCTTCATCCGAGTCGTAAGGTGCTCGACGACGATAAAGCACGTCTTGGAATCCCATCAGTCCTAATCCAATGGGTCGATGACGTTGGTTGGAATTAGCTGCCTTGTCGACTGCGTAGAAATTGATATCGATCACGTTGTCCAGCATACGAATACCGGTACGAACCGTCCCGCGTAATGCTTCGAGATCAATTTCGCCGGCCTCATCAACGTGCTTGATGAGATTGATCGAGCCGAGATTGCATACGGCGATCTCGTTTCGCGACGTGTTTAACGTTATTTCGGTGCATAGATTCGAGGAATGAACACGTCCGACATGTCGTTGCGGCGAACGAATGTTGCAGGGATCCTTAAAGGTGATCCATGGGTGACCCGTTTCCGCTAGTGCGCGGAGCATCGACTTCCATAGGTCGTTCGCCTTAACGCGCTTAAATAGCTTGAGTTCACCACGCTTGGTGGCGTTTTCATACGCCACGTACCGCTCTTCGAACGCTCGACCGTATAAGTCGTGCAAGTCGGGTACGTCACTCGGCGAGAACAGTGTCCACTCGCCGTCCTGTTCGACACGCTTCATGAACAAATCAGGAATCCAGTTGGCAGTGTTCATGTTGGGCGTGCGTCGCATCGGATCGCCCGTGTTCTTGCGAAGGTCCAAGAACTCTTCGATATCTAGATGCCACGTTTCTAGGTAGCTACAAACGGCACCTGCGCGCTTGCCACCTTGATTGACCGCTTTTGCGGTCGCATCAACGACTTTGATGAACGGTACAACACCATCGGATTTACCGTTGGTTCCTTTAATTTCGGAACCCATCGCTCTGACTGGTGTCCAGTCGTTCCCCATGCCACCGGCCCACTTTTGCAGCATCGCATTACCGTAGATCTGAGCACCGAAGATGGATTCGAGATCGTCTTCTACGGTCGATATGTAGCAGGATGAAAGCTGCGGGTGGCACGTACCAGCGTTAAACAAAGTTGGGGTCGATGAGATGAAGCGGAATGATGAGAGCGCGTCATAGAACTCGATCGCTCGGTCCTCACGATCGTCTTCATCGATCGCGAGAAACATCGCAACTCGCATCCAAAATACTTGAGGCATTTCAAATCGAATGCCATCTGACTGCAGTACGTATCGATCGTAGATCACCTGCAATCCATGAAAGTCGAATTGCCGATCTCGGTCTGCGACAAGCGCCCCACCTAGTTTGATTAGGTCATAACTTAGCAAGCGTGGATCGATAAGTTCCTTCTCAACACCGAATTCAAGTGTTCGCTGCAATACAACGGTGTACGCATCATCTAAGTCAGAATGGTTGACTGGGATGAAGGATCGACCGCCGATCGGTATGTCGAGTAACTTCAAGCACTCTTCCCGCAGCTGGATGAGTAGAAAGCGCGCAGCAATCGTGTCGTAGTTCGGGTCGACTTTGATCATATCGGTCGCGGTATCGACCATGGCTTGACGCAACTCATGTTCCGGCATACCTTCGCGGATATTGCGTCTGATGTTCTCTACGATTAGATTGTCGTCAATATCAAGGACACCTTCGCAGGCTTCGTCTACCTGCTGATGTAATCGCACCCAATCTACGGGGACGCGGTCACCATCGTTCGTGATGACGTGAACTAGAGGTTCGCTCTCCGTCTGCATTAACGCTTGGTTGTCGCGCTCTTCTTTCCGTTTCTGACGGTACTTTGAGTAGCACTCTGCAACTGCTCGTTGCTCTGCGTCGATTAGTCGTGCAATGACGTTATCTTGGATCTCTTCAATATGAATATGCCCGCCTTGCGGGTAGCGAGATATAAGGCTCTCGTGGACGTTACTCGTGATGCGATCGACAAGCTCTTGAATACTCGGGGAATTCGCCGTTTCGGACCCTATTTCGCTGATGTATGCCTTCTCAATAGCGCTAAAAATACGTTGTCGATCGAACGGTATGGTCTGGTGATTACGTTTGATAACGTTCCATACACCGGGAGGGGATATCTCTGGTTGTTTTGCGCTACCGTTACTTGTCATAGCGCTTCCGTTGACTTGAGCGGATCGTAAATTAGGTGCAGATTGCGGTTGAAGTTCCTCTGGCATCGCAACTCCTGTCGTAAACTACTGATTATATATTCAGTAGTTACAACTGATATATACAGTACTCTTCGATTGATTCTTAGGCTGGGTTCGGACGTTCTTGTCATGACCCGGTCACATCTGCGTCTTCCGTGACGAACAGCATTCTAACAACTAGCATTCACTTATTCAAGAACGTCGTATTGGTACATCGATCGCCACAAATCAAAGAGACTCCGTACTCATTTTTAGCGTGACATCGCGGCACGTCACAAGCTAGGAAAAAATCAATCTTTCGCACATTAGGTCGTTTGCGTTACAGGAAAAAGACTTAGGCTTCGTAAATATCGCGGTTAGCGCTCCATTGGCACTTCATTCACCTCACATTGATTTTTCTATAGTGATTGAGTGAACGACGGCGCCGTCTTTGATCACTACGTATCGCATGTATTAACGATTTACGACACGACGGAGTCGTTTTGAATAATCTGACATGAAACGTTAAGTAACACGTTTTCTTCAAGTCAAATGCCTCGCCAAACGATGGCTGGACGTAAGCAACTCTCGTTAGAAGGTGTTCAAACAATGGCTACCCGGATTCCTACCGCCGCCGAGTTAGAGTCTCTTTGTCGATCTGCGCTCGATCTGCACGCACACGCGAATCGACTCCGAATTGGCGCAGTAGCCCGATTACATCGATGTTCCGACGCTGCGATAGACACCCCAGTTGATTTAAGAACAGCACAAAACTGTGTGGCAAATGAGTGGGGTTACGACGATTGGGCAACCATGAATCGACGCTTGACGGAACCACCAAGCGACCCTTTAGAAGCCGCTCATTGGCTTGTATCTCTTATATTGGACGACAATACCGAACACGTTGATTTCGATAGTCCCATGATCGGCGAGATCACAGCTAAATTCTTGGCAGTTCGACTGGCAATGCTTGATCCAAGCGTTTCCATTGATCAATTGGTTAATCAAGGCGTAGACGATACCTTACCGCCTTTCGATGTCCCGGCGCTCGTGTACGTTTGTTGTTCCAAGTATGGTGCGACGAATACGACCTTACGCACGCTTCGTCGCGAAAGGACTGACCAACTACTACAGAACAACGCAGATCCAAATGCAGGAACGCGTGAACGAGACACCATCCGTGGCTTCAGGACGTGCTTGGGCGGCGCGATCGGATTCGCACGAGACGTTGAACTAGCGAGACAGCTACTCGACGCGGGTGCCGATATCAATGATGGACCTACACTCTACGAAGGTAGCGCGATGTGGGAAGCCGTTCGTCTACGCGACCACGCAGCGCTGACCGTCCTGATCGATGCGGAACCACCAGAATGGCATCTTTGCCACGCGCTTACCCATTGCATGCAATTCCACGACGCGCAAATCATCGAGAAATTGCTGGTGAGTGGCGCAGACCCAAACTGGAACATGACCGTTTTTGGTCTGCGCGGTAATGCACTTCACGAAGCTGTGCAATGTGAGGCACCCATCAGTACGATCGAGTTACTTCTAGATCACGGCGCGAAACTCGATGCGACAGACAATGGTGATAGAACACCGTTGGCGATTGCCGTAGCGCGTGGTCGAGAAGACATCGTTACTGCGCTGGAGAAACGAGGCGCAGAGCGTAGCGAAGCGGGTGATATAGAACGATTCGTGGGTGCGTGTTTTCGGACGAGTAAGGCGGAAGCGGCGGAAATCAGGACAAGAACTGGGATCAAGGGCGTCGAGTCGTATCACGACCAACTCTGGTTGCATGAAGCGATTAATAGCGGTTCTCACGAAGTACTCAATCTTTTGCTTACTGTCGATTTCGAACCTGACACCATTGACTATCAAGGCGAGACGGCTCTGCATCGTGCGGTTTTGGCGGCAGATGAACATGCGCTCGAGGTGCTACTCGATTTAGGCGCGTCGACGTCTGATAAGAACTTCAACGGTGACACAGTCGTTGAGTTGGCATTGAGGTCCGCTTCTCAAACCAATTCACACGTGATTGATGTGCTTGCTCGCTCACTTACACAAGAGCAATTCAACGCTCAAGGATCGCGCCTTCGTCCTCAAGACGTTGAGTCGTTTGAACTCGCTGCAGATTCGATTGCTAACGGAAACATGCAGCAATTGAAGGACTTACTTGGCACGCATCCTTACTTCCGTACTGCACGTTCCGTACGTCCGCATCATTGCGCTTTGATGAACTACATCGGCGTCAATGGCTTCGAGGGTGAACGCCAGAAATCCCCCGACAACGCCGTGGAAATCATCGAAACGCTGCTCGATGCGGGGTGCGATCCCGATGTTCTGTGCTATACCTATCGAGGCGGACCAGGCGAAAACACACTCGGTTTACTACTGTCGAGTGGTGTCGTTGAATCGCCGAAGCAGCAGATGGCTATGACGCGAGCATTGGTAAGCGGTGGTGCGACCATAGGGGAGGAGTACCTCCTACTATTCTCTCTACTTGACGCAAAAGAGTCAGATTCTGTCGTTGAGGTAGTTAGCTCGATCGACATCAGTAGTGCCGCCGCACGAGATGTCTTTTTCGCACTTGCTGGAAATCGCGAACTCTCGTTAATGGGAGCACTATTAGATGTGGGACTCGATGTGAACGTAACCAACGATCTAAAGCAAACAGCCCTTCATTGGGCGGCGTTCAACGGTGATGAAACGGTCGTCGATTGGTTACTCGAGCGAGGCGCGGATCCCACGTTAAAGGAACTGCAGTTTAACGGTACCAGTGCGGGATGGGCCGATGCCGGTGAACATCCCGATCTGGCTAAACGGCTAGCTAACTTGGATTAGGGTCGGTGTTATCAGCTATCTGAGAAGAAACTCCATCAGCGCCTTTTGTGAATGAAGACGGTTCCCGCTCTCCTCCCATACCGACGAGCGTGGATCGTCGAGAACAGATTCATCGACTTCCTCCCCACGATGTGCTGGTAGACAGTGCAGCAGAATAGCTTCTTGGTTCGCGTGATCGAGCAGCTTAGACGTAACCTGAAATCCGTCGAATGACTTGATTCGATCCGTGTCGTTTTCATGCCCCATGGCCGACCACACATCGGTGACGACAACGTCCGAGTTCTTCACCGCATCGACTGGTGACTCAACGAATTCAACATTGTTGTATGAACAGTACTTAGTGCTTGGCCGGTAGTCCGGCGGCGTAGCAATTTTTAGATGAAATCCGAATATGCCGGACGCTTCTATGAACGACTGGCACATGTTGTACCCGTCGCCGACGAACGCAATCTTTCGACCTTCAATCTCTCCCTGTGCTTCAACGATTGTCATGATGTCGGCCAATAGCTGACAAGGATGTAGTTCATTACTCATACCGTTAATGACTGGTATGTCGGAGTGCCTCGCATATTCGTCGATCGTCGACTGCTTCTTCGCACGAATCATGACGATGTCGACCATCTTCGCTAGAACTCTCGCGGTATCTTGGATGGGCTCACCGCGACCGAGTTGCGTATCTCTTAGGCTCAAGAAAATCGACTGACCACCGAGTTGCGCCATACCAGCTTCAAATGCGACCCTTGTTCGCGTGGAACTGAGTTCGAAGATCATCGCGAGCGTTTTATTCGCACACGTTTGGTGTGGGGATGCATCTTGCAGTAATCGTTTGAGCTCGATTGCTCGGTCGATCAGACCGTTCAACTCATCGACCGTGAAATCGCTGAGTCGTAAGAAATGGCGAGACATCACACGTGGTTCTTAATCAGATCGGTCACGATCTCAACCATCTGGTCCGCCTCATCTGACGTAATGTTGAGAGGTGGGAGCAGGCGCACGACTGTGTCTGTCGTGACATTCATGAGAAGACCTTTGTCCATAGCCTGCATCACTAATTCCACGCATGGTTCGGTTAGTTCGATACCGATCATCATGCCTTTTCCACGGATTTCCTTGACGTTGTTGGAATCCGCGAGATTTTTCGCGAATGCGTCGCGCATGGCTTGTCCGGTTTGAGCGCCTTGTTCAATCACGCCGTTCTGAAGCTCAGCGATCGTGGCATTTGCGGCCGCGCATGCCAATGGATTTCCGCCGAAGGTGCTCGCGTGAGTACCTGCGACAAGTGTTTCCGCAGCTACGCCACGAGCGAGACAAGCACCTATCGGTACGCCATTCGCTAGTCCTTTAGCAAGCGTTACAACATCAGGCAGTATGGCACTATGTTGAAATGCAAAGTATTTCCCAGTACGGCCGTTGCCCGTTTGTACTTCGTCAAGCATGAGCAACATATCGTTCGCGTCGCAAACACGGCGTAGTTCCTCTAGATAGTTGTCTGCCGGTACGTGGACACCACCTTCACCAAGAATCGGTTCGACGAGAATGGCTACGACATTGGGATCTTGTGCTCGTTTTTCAATAGCGACAACATCGTTAAAAGGAATGTGCTCAAAGCCTTGCGGAAGTGGATCGAAACCCGCGCGTACTTTTTCCTGACCTGTCGCGGTCAGAGTAGCTAAGGTTCGGCCGTGGAAGCTACCTTCGATGACGAGAGTGGTTGGAACTGTGACACCCCGGTCGTTGCCGTACTTCCGCGCGAGCTTTAGGGCGGCTTCATTCGATTCTGCGCCTGAATTACAGAAAAACACGTTGTCCATACCACTGATTTCGCACAACGTCGTGGCTAGTTTCTCCTGCTCAGGGATACCGTAGAGATTCGACGTGTGAATCAAGGTTTGAGCTTGAGTCGCTAGCGCTTCCGCAACCTTGGGGTGCGCATGTCCTAGCACACACACCGCGATACCCGACAAGCCATCGAGAAACCGTCGCCCGTCATCAGCCGTCAAGTAAGTACCGTCGCCACTCACGAACGTAACGGGATAGCGGTTGTAGGTTGGCATGATGCTAGTCATTGGACGATACCTTTACAGTCCTTGTGCACGCAAAAACAAAAAAGTAGCCGTGCGGCTACTTCATGAAGCGGGATAGTTTAAGCAGATACAGCGAAAGGTCAAAGCGCTAATCAGCAACGGGTGCACAGGCCGATGCAGTTTCGAGTCGACTTATCCCGCGTTGAAGCACGGATTGCGGTGTGGCGAAATTAAAACGGACAAAGCCAGGTGCGCCGAACTCGACACCGTCAGAGAATCCGAGACCGTGTGCCTCGAAATAGGCTGCGTGGTCTCGGACTGGTATCTCTCGAGCGTCAATCCAACCGAGATGCGTACCTTCGATGGGTGCCATGGAAAGATTGGGTAACTTGCTAACGGAAGCCGTTAGAAGGTCGCGATTTGCGCGAAGGTAGTTCTGTAGCTCAACTAGCCACGTTGTATCGTCACCGTAAGCTGCGATGGCAGCAGCATAGGCTAATGGCGAAACGCTGCCCATCCATCCACTTTTCGCATCATCGAAGCGTTCTCGAAGATCAGGATTGCGTATGACTGCAAACGCGCTTTGTAATCCCGCGATGTTGTAGCTCTTCGTATGTGAAATAAGTGTGATCGTGTTATCGTCGACTTCATCACCAAGCGTTGCAAGCGGGATGTGATCTAAATCCGGTTCGAGACAAATCCCCCAGTGGATTTCATCACTCACGATGACGGTATTGGTACGAAGACAGATTTCCGCGAATGTACTTAGTTCGTCACGCGTGTAGATGCGACCGGTCGGGTTTTGTGGGTTGGACAGCATGACCGTACGAGACGATTTGATGCGCGTCTTCGCTTCGATATCGTCGAAGTCCATGACCCATCGATCGTCGTGCAATTGCAATTGCGACCTGATTTGCTTGCGATGATTAATCGAAGCGGTCTTTAGAAAAGGCGGATAGATCGGTGTCATGACGACTGACGCATCGCCATCGTCACCGACGCAACGAACGGCTGCGTTTAAACCAGGTACAAGTGATGTGATCGGGACAAGCCAGTCAGGATGGATTCGCCAACCGTAGCGTCGTGCAGCCCAATCAATAAATAGCCCAACGAGCTCTTCAGGTAGTTCGGTGTACCCAATGACCGGGTGTTCAAGACGCTTGCGAATCGCGTCGAGAATGAACTCCGGTGTTGAGAAGTCCATATCGGCCACCCAGAACGGCAGGATATCCCGCTCCCCGTACTTCACCCACTTGGAACTGGAGGAGACACGTCGATCGTAGACCGTATCAAAATCGAAAACACGCATATCTTGTTCCTTCGAGCTTGTATTCAAATCGAACTGTCCGAACAATGTGATTTAAGCATGGTTACGGCATTGGGACATGTACGCAAGTAATTCGTTTCGTGGTATTCGTCCAAATAGGTCTCGAAATGCGTTTTCGTGGAAACGCGGCTGAATGGAAGAAGGTTAGTTAGCGAGACGTTCGTCGAGTGTGCCAGTAAGGTCCTGTTCGACAAGCTTCCGATAGGTGACCGCGTCCATTCCTAGCTCGGTTTCAAACACTTCCTGACTATGCTGACCGACACAAGGCGCTGGTCGGATCGGGGGTGTGCCCAACGTCGAAAATCGAAACGGTCGACCGGGCATCCAGTTGCTACCCGCTTCCGGATGATGCACCTCTTCGATGAAACCTGCATCGAGAAGCGCTTGATCGGGTTTGCTATATAGCTCGATAAGCGGTACAACCCGCGATGCGCAGATACCTACGTCCCGCAACTGGGTTGCTAGTTCCTCTGCATTCTTGTCAAGAACCCACTCTGAAAGGACTTCGTCGATCTCCGTCTCTCTAGACTTCCGATTCGCTTCGAGTTGCATCGCCGGATCCATTAGGCGACTGTCTGCTACTAGTCTGACAAGCGCGGTCCACATATCGTCGGTTTCGACCGCGATTGCTACCCAATCCTGTTCCGCTGCCTTATACATGTTGTGCGGAGCGTGTTTAAGGTGCCGATTACCTCCCGGTGAAGGGATTTCGCCGCATGCGTCATACTCAATAACAGCGTCACCAATGACTGAGGAGACGGCTTCCATCATCGACAAGTCAACCCGTTGTGGCTCGCCGGTACGATCTCGATGCTGTAGCGCCGCCATGATTGTCGCAACAAGAAAATAACCGCTAATAGGATCTGGGTACAACCCACCCGTATTCATACCCAAATCGCCGTCGTAGCCGTGAATCGAAGACAGTCCCGCCATGGGTTCGGTCGTCGCGCCATTTGCAGGATAGTGGCTATACGGTCCAGATTCGCCGTATCCAGAGATGGACGCCCAGATCATGCCCGGTCTCACTTCGTGGAGTCGTTCAAGCGTAACGCCCCAACGAGGCAATACAGATGGTCGGAAATTGTCGATGAGGATGTCGAACTTCGGAATCAACTCCCAGAGGATTTCCTGACCTTTCGGATGTGTCAGGTCAAGATCGATTTCTCGTTTATGTAAGTTCACTGAGTTATAGTGCCCTTGTGTGTTCGGCACATGTTGCGTGATCGATTCGTTTCGTACACCGGCGGGTACAACATTACTTATGCGGCGAAACGCATCTGGGTGTTTTATTGATGCAACTTGCACGACGTCCGCACCCAGCAATGCCAATAGTTCCGTCGCGAACGTACCGGACCAAGCTTGTCCGAAACTCAATACGCGGACACCAGTGAGTGGACCTTCAGAATACGATCGAATAGCTTGGGATCGTGGCGACTCCTCTAGGTTTCGCTCAACGTCGGTTAGCGAATGAGCGCCTAATCTAGGGGCGGGACTGTGAACCGCCCATGGCGACGGATGTAACTTTGCTGGCGCGCCAGATACTCTGACTTTCTTACCTGCGATCGCGGTCTCAGCGAAATATCCACGAGCGAGTAGATGTTTGTTTGATACCAAATCATCGATGTCTTGTACGACACCTATGACGCAGCGTAACTCAGCTAATGCATGAAACACCGGCCATCGCTGTAACTTGGGCAGCGACTCGGCGAGTCCGTGCACCACGTCTCGGAGATCTTGCGAGTGACGCCCGATGTCAGGAATGAGTTCTGGTCTTTTACCTTGCTCCGGTAGGCCGCAGACGTTCATTGCATCAGTCCAGTTGTGAAAATCCGCCAAGCCTAGATTCATACGCCCGTCAGCTAGATGCCACAGCGGTCCAGATGAACCACGAGGTCTACCACCGCCAGGACCACGATTTGCAGTTCGGCCGTGATATACACCAGCGACACCCCAGGGGTGAACTGTCAACGCATATGCCTCAAGTTCGCTGACGTCGACCCGTTCCGGCGCAGATTGTGAATCGCGACACCTAAGCGCAGATGCTGCGGCGATAGAGCCCATGACGCCACCGACGATCCCGTTTTGGTTGCGTGACATTGCTAGAGGAGGTTCGTCTCGGTAGCCGTTGATCGACGCCCAACCGCTGTGTGAACTAAGCGTAAGGTTGTTTCCCTGTTTTCCTTGTAAGGGACCGTGCAAGCCGTACGCAGTAACGCAGAGATGGACTGCGTCATTCTGCATTGCTGCTTCTATATCCGTGAGGTACTCGGTGTCGAACGAAGTCGTTACGACTATGTCTGCAGCTCGGAGTAATTCGTTACGTTCATCGTCAGTTGTTACAACAACAGACCGCTTGTTCCAATTGACGTACGCGTGGATAACGCTACTTTCGGAACGATCCGAGGTGTTGGTGAACGGTGGTTCGCTCCGACACGGGTGCCCTTCTGGCGGCTCAACAAGGATGACGTCGGCGCCGAAGTCACCGAACAAACGTGCCGCGAACGCACCTGAAAACCTGGTCGATAGATCAATTACGCGTAATCCTTCGAATGGCTTTGTGAGCATGTATTGAAGTGCGCTTCTTAACACGAATGTTCAATTGATTATCGCACGGGTGTATTTCTACATACGGTAAATCCAAATTGTTAAGAGATCACAAGCGCCGTGTACTCGGTTCGGGTTTGATCGAAATCAGATACGGTCTCGAGATTCCGCGTTGTCGATGCGCCGGCCGCGCTGACTCGAGCTAGCAGGGCGTAGCCGTTACACAACCGTTATCTCAAAATAAGAAGAGTGGCATTAGTCGTGTACATGCCACGTGATTTTGGCGTGCTGGACTGTACCGAAGGGCAAGAATCCGATATCCGAGTTGCGAGAGGCTTTATTTGTTCACGTGGCGCGTCTGCCGTGGTCCTCGACACAATTCAGTTTAGAGTTCTCTCGATGAAGCTAGCGTGGTTCCGACGCGTATTCGCGACATAGTTCCAACATCCCAGCCTCGAGCAAATCGGTCCCAATCAGCCACAGCAAGAGCGACACGTTCGATTACCTGAGCGGACTCGTTACTTGTCAGATCGGCGCTCTTCCCAAGTGTCAAAAGATCCTCGTTAGCAATACGCCGACCGCGGCCTAATACTGATGTCAAGTGTTCGCCACCCGGTCCCGAAGAAAAAGTAAGGTCGTATGCGGGTGCAAGCTTCCATTCGCCACTCGGTGACATTAGAAAAGTGAACTGACGTGCGTGATCGTCCCGATTGTGGGCGAGGACATTGAAGACTGCCAGTGTGAACATTGCGATGACTTCTCGTCGATCATGGGTCAGCGCGCGTGTAAGCGCGATTAAATCGCGGTAGTCGAGTGATGGCAATCGAAAGTCAGCATAGAGCAACCCGCTCGCCGAATGAGCGTGTAGGCGTTTGGTTCCAGCCCGATCAAATCGCTGTGAGACGAAGTAGCTGATACCGTCGACGCCCGAAATCAATCGTGTATTCGGCACCCGCACACCTGCGGTTTGTGCCATTTCGGCGTAGGCTCTTTCGATATTGGCCGCATCGATCGGATCATCTATTCCTCGAAATTTCACGAGGTAGTGTTGGTGTGTTCCGCTCTCGATTGTCGATCCGTAGATCGCGTCATCGTACGCATCGATAGCGACCATGGCTTTCGGTCGAGCCCCGCCGGGAGATCCGCCCAGTTGTCCAAGCTCTGCAATGACATCAGATGCGTTACCTGCCAACACCTTGCGAGCATCACTAGCGAGAAGGTTTATATCGAGCTTGGTTCGAGTCTCGTGCCAAACATCGATGGCCGGTTCATAGCATAGAGCACCAATTCCTCGATTGCCGACCCATGCGAGTCGGTCAAGAGGCGTCAACGTCGAAGGATCAATCCCGAGCTCATGAGCGCGTCGGTCCACAAGCAATCTACCCCAACCGTCCGGTAGGCTATCGTGAAACACGCCATGTAGACCTTCGAATACGCCAATGTCATGTGGACGTATCGTTGCAGCGCCTACCGGAACTCGGTGACGGATAGGCGAGATTTCCATACCGGCCGATCGGAAACTATCGGCGTACTCAAAATGAGCAACTCTGTTGATATAACCGAGTCGTCCGACTGGTTGAACATAGTCGTCATTCCACCTCAGCGTGACGTTCAGTAGCTCGATTCGAGGTATGGTGTCGGTCAAGTTAGACGGCCACGCTTGCGTACATTCGGTTTGGACACTAGCTCATCAAGCGTTGCCGCTTGGGTGTTCCGTTCTAACAGCCGTTCGAGACCTGCCTGCTCGTCGAGTGAGACCAATAATCGGATAAATGAAACGAGCGATATTGACCCGGAGCCTTCAAATTTCTTGAGTGTACCTAAAGGAACGCCAGATCGCGCTGCTAAACCAACCTGAGTTAAGTTTCGCGCCAATCGACGTTGTTTCAGACGATTTGCTAGATCTTCTGAGATTTCCGACGGTGATAGAATAGTGTATATATCCATATCCTCTAATACCTTTTTATTTCTATAGTAGATATTATTATATTCACTAATAGATTTCTTAATCTATCGTTATTGGTCTCTATACTCCGAGTATGTAAGCCATTTGAGCAAACGCCAGCGCGTTGGTGAGGGCATGCATTGCGATAGGCACCACGAGCGATCCACTCCTGTATCGTGCGATACCGAGCAAGATACCGAGTACCAGAACCTGTCCTAAGTCAAATAGATCGTATTGCGCGTGTAGTGCAGTGAAGAACACGGCGGTGAGGATGATGGTACCTGTCACGCCCAGCTTGGATTGCGACCAACCGGGGAAGAGAAATCCGCGGAAGAGGGATTCCTCGAATAGCGGCGCTGCGATAACTGCGAGAATGAGTAGTGGGACAATGGCGGACGCCTTGAATAACTCAGACCACAGCTCGTGTACCGGAGGTCGATCGAGCAACATTCCGATCAACCCGAGTATGGCTACCGTTGCAACGGTGATTCCAAGCCAGATGAACAGTTCCTTAAGTTTTGGGCGATAGATCGAGAGATATTCCCGCCACGACGATCCTTTCCGCCGTCCTGCAATGAGGAGAATCAGCAGCGTGCCAATCGCGGCTGAGACGAGCGTCGAGGCCACAATGACGTTCGGATTAGTTGCGAGTGTCTCGACAGTCACTGATGCTGCGCTTTCGCCGCTGAACGCGATCGTCAAAGGAACAACCGTTAATGCTGATAAGAGCAAGTAGACCAGTAGAACAACAAGCCCCAAGCCAGCTGTCGCCCAAAACCCCCATGGTCGCCAACTCATGTCCCTTTCATTGTCTGGTTCTGGCGTTTTCATCGCGTGATCCCGTTTCTCGTAGCCGTATTTTGACGATTCAGACAGTTGGCTTGTCATTAACTTATCGCAACACCAAGATCACGAGTTACTCTGTTGGGTAGCTAGTTTTTCGAGGTAGACCGGCAACGTCGGATCAGGTTTGAACAGGTGCAAGTGAGTATCACGTTAAAGTACGCTATTCTTTAGATCATACGAGTCGGCCAGTGCCATATATACCGCGTTATCTCGTCAGAAAGCTGACCTCAATCGCTAAACTTTCCATCTCTATTTCGCACCGTCAAACTAGGAACTCATGAGCGAACCGACCGTCGAAAACACGATCCGTGGTCAGATTAACGACAACCCGATCCTTCTGTATATGAAAGGTTCGCCATCGGCTCCGCAGTGTGGCTTTTCATTGCGTACGGTACAGTGCCTTATTGATTGCGGTCAGCGTTTTGCATACGTTGACGTACTAAGCAACCCCGATATTCGCGCGACGTTGCCGCAGATCGCCGATTGGCCGACGTTCCCACAGCTGTACGTGGAAGGCGAGCTCGTTGGTGGTTGTGATATCGTCTCTGAGATGCATGAGAACGGTGAACTTAAGCCGCTGCTAGAAGAGGCAGCATCTAACGCTCAAGCATCAGCTGAGTAGCTCGACCGGTTCACAATCTCGCAAAACACCCTTGCGGTGATCTCTGCGTCGTAGCTCGCGGAGTGTGCCGCGTCCGTATCAAAATCCATGCCGATTCGCCTCGCGGCTTCATGTAAGACCGTATGGCCTAACGCGACAGCGCTGAGCGAAGCCGTATCGATCACCGTAAACGGATGAAAGGGATTGCGGCCCACTTTATTCCGCGCGGCTGCTTCCACGATAAAACGATGGTCGAAATGGGCATTGTGACCCGTTAACACGGCGCGCTTACAGTCCGCGTCTTTCACTGCTTTTCGAATGATGCGGAAGCTCTCGCGTAATGCAGTTTCCTCGTCAACGCTTCCTCGGTCCGAGTCAGCAGGATCGATTTGTGTGAGCTCGATAGACTTTTCAGTAACCGTAGTTGCTGGATGTGGCTCGATGTTCCAGGTGTGGATCGCGTCGGGCGACAGTCGATCATGTTCCCACTTTGGTAATACAACGGCTAGCTCAAGCAGCGCATGTTGAGTAGGATCGACGCCTCCCGTTTCAACATCGATGACGACCGGAAGAAAAGCGCGGAATCGATCATTTAGGTTCACGGTACGAGCCGTTCGTGAGAGGGATTGTGCGTTAGACGGGCAACAGGCGTCTTTTCATCTCGGTTCCGTGCCACACAGAGCTGACAAACGGGTCAGTGGAGTAGCACGCACTACCGAAGCATACATAGATTTACGTGCTCTTGAGCGCACACCGAACTTACCGGGGATCGATCGCGAAACCTACATCAATTCGATAATTGACGCTTCACTATACGAAGCCTATTAATGGAAAAGGTAGTTCTCGCTTATTCAGGCGGGTTGGACACGTCCGTGATTTGCCGCTGGCTACAGGAAGAACGGCAAGTTGAGGTTATCACGTTTACGGCTGACATCGGGCAAGGCGAGGAACTCGAGCCGGCGCGAACAAAAGCTGAAGCCATGGGCGTGTCCGAAATCCACATTGAGGACCTGCAGGAGGACTTTGTACGCGACTATGTGTTCCCGATGTTTCGAGCGAATACCGTCTATGAAGGTGAGTACTTACTCGGTACGAGTATCGCGCGTCCGCTGATCGCTAAACGATTGGTCGAGATTGCGAAATCCAGTGGCGCAACTGGGATCGCACATGGTGCGACAGGTAAGGGAAATGATCAAGTTCGATTTGAGCTAGGCGCGATGGCATTGGCGCCGGATATTAACGTGATCGCACCACATCGAGAGTGGGACCTAAATACACGTGTTTCGATGATGGACTACTGCGAGAAGCACCAGATACCAGTCGAATTTACGCGTGGCGACGAATCACCTTATTCAATGGATGCGAATCTGCTGCACATATCGTACGAAGGAGGTGAGCTTGAAGATCCAGGTGTTGAACCGTCTGAAATGATGTGGCGAAGAACCGTTTCGGTACTGGATGCGCCGAATGATCCTGAGTATGTCGAAATTGACTTCACCTGCGGAGACCCAGAGGAGTTGAACGGAGAGAAACTGAAACCAGCACAGATGCTCACGCGATTGAATGAACTAGGTGGCGCACACGGCATTGGACGTCTCGACATGGTCGAGAATCGGTTCGTCGGAATGAAATCGCGAGGGTGTTATGAGACACCCGGAGGCACGATTCTCTTGGCTGCACATCGTGCCATGGAATCCATCACGCTCGACCGTGAGGTGACTCATCTTCGCGACGAACTGATGCCTAAGTACGCGAAGATCATCTACAACGGGTATTGGTGGTCACCTGAACGTCTTGCGTTGCAAACCTTTATCGACGAGACGCAAAAACCGGTCAGCGGCCGAGTGCGAATGAAGCTCCATAAAGGTACGGTAACCACCGTTGGTCGTTGGTCGGAACTTACTAGCTTGTATGACGAGGCGACGGTAACGTTTGACGAGGACGAAGGTGCGTATAACCAAGCTGACGCCACAGGATTTATCAGACTGAACGCGCTTCGATTGAAGACCGCAGCACGAAAAGGGCGTAGTAACGAAACCGGCGTTGTTGCGTGGCCTAAGTAGTGTCCGGTGTGATCTCGATTTCGGCGAGCGCTAGATTAGACCCTTCGCGACAGATCATCGCGTATATTCGGCTACATCGCTAGTTGATAGCTCGCTCCGGCCTAGTGGAAGGGATGTTGAGCTAGCGATTGGCAGTTCGTGTCGGTGTTAACTTTTGCGTGATTGACTCTAGCTGAAGTAATAGGGTGGGCATGTCAGATGTCAGCGTCGCATAGACGAGTTCAAGATCAACCTTGAAATACTCGTGAACTAGCTTGCGTCCGACCTTTTCGATTTGCACCCAAGATACGTGCTCGTGCTCTTGTTTGAATTGGTGCGAGAGATTGCTACTCGCCTCTCCTAACACGACCAAGTGGTAAAGAGTAGCTCGCTGCAATACAGAATTGCACGAGAAACGCTCGTAGGTGGTGTCCGGCAGCTCGTTCATGATTCTTTGGACGAAATGTCGCATTTCTTCGATCCGCGCTGCGTCATTACGGTATGGCATAGATCGATTCCGCGTGCTCTGAGAGGATTGCACCACTAGTTCGTCTTAGGTTCGAGCTAATTAGAGACATGGATCGCCAGTGGTTATGAAGTTTTCAATCAATGTCACGGATAAGAAGATTTGAAGTCTAGTGCAGATATGAAACGAGTGTTAAGGTTGATGATGGAACTAGGAGATTCGCAAATTGGGGATTTGTAGGGGATATTTCGGTGCGTGAAGCGCAAACACCAGAGGTATTAGATGTCGCGGTTTCCGAAGAATCGTTGCGTGTAGAACTGAGCGATGGGAGAACATTGGTAGTTCCGACAGGATGGTACCCTCGATTATTTCATGCGACCCAGCGTGAACGGTCGGTGTGGCAGATCATTGACAAAGGACAGGGAATCCACTGGCAAGAGCTGGATGAAGATGTTTGTCTAGAAGGATTGTTGCACGGTCGAGGCTCATCGGAGAGCCAATCGTCACTTCAGAAATGGCTGGCTTCACGTTCGGCCAATTCCGAAAAAAGGTAAATGAGCTGAACGCTAAGCGGTGTTCCTCCGGTTTATCGAACACGCCGAGTCTTGTTTCGAGTTGAGACGCGACCAATGTTCTGGCGGATTGACTTGGTGGAAGAAGTCGATGAGTGAATATCCCGCTAGTCCACGTCATCGTTTTTACGCGTGTACTCGCATAGATCAGTGATGACGCAACGACCACAGAGCGGACGGCGCGCTTTGCAAACGTACCTGCCGTGAAGGATTAACCAGTGATGTGCCCCTTGCTGAAATTCCTCGGGAACTAAACGAACGAGACGATCTTCAACTTCTCTTGGTGTATTGCCGTGCGCTATCTTCGTACGGTTACCGACACGGAAGATGTGCGTATCCACCGCGATCGTTGGCATCCCAAACGCTGTGTTCAGCACCACGTTTGCTGTCTTACGACCAACGCCAGGCAAGGTTTCAAGTTGCTCTCTGTCCCGCGGGATCTCACCGTTGAATCGCTCGATAAGGATTCGACTCGTCGCGATGATGTTCTTCGCCTTGCCTCGAAAAAGACCGATCGTTCGAATGTAATCCTGTAGTTTCTCTTCGCCAAGCTCGAGCATTTTGTCCGGGGTGTTTGCGACCTTGAATAGTTTGGCAGTCGCCGCGTTTACTGACACATCCGTAGCTTGCGCAGAGAGAATCACGGAGACTAAGAGCTCGAACGGCGATCCGAAATCGAGCTCGGTTGTTGGATCTGGGTCTGCCGCGCGAAGACGTTCAAAAATCGCAGTGCGTTTGGCTCGGTTCAAAGAGCTTTCACTTGAGATACGGTGTCAGACGTATCGCTGGCTTCTAAACGGTGGTCCAAAAATTGATATCCAGCGAGCAACAATCCAAAGATCAGGAAAGCACCGGTCGGGTCTAGTGCAAGTGGTAATGCGAGGGAAGTCAGTTCGCGCATGGCTCCGAAGCCGATTAACACGATGGCAAATCCAGCACTCGTCGTCACAGCATCGAGAATCGCTACACCGATTTTCTCTTTACTAGCAACTTGATTGATCCGTCCAAGGATCATGCAGTTCGTAACGATGATCTGCATAAACAACGCGATTTGCATATAGAGCGAAAAAGCAAACGCTTCCATGATCAGTACAACGATCGTCGTAAAGGTCGCGATGACTAACACAAACATCGGAAGTCTTACGACGTCCGGAATCAGCCTCCTTAGTAATGAAATCAGCGTGGCTGATCCGATAAGCACGAATGCACTAGCGATCGCTAAACCACTGGCGTTGGCGACGGAATTACTTACCGCGAGTAACGGACAGAGTCCGAGCAGCTGGACTGCCGCGACGTTCTGAGACCAAAGATTGCGTTTTAAGACCTGCTTCAGCACGAGTTTTCTCAGATTACCCCTAAATGTGGTCCGATTAGCTATTCCGCGGAAAACCGAGATCGACAGAACTCTCTTCTAACGAGGACCATCGCGATGTCACAACTTTAGGGCGAGTAAAGAAACGTACGCCGTCTGGTCCATACATGCTGGTATCGCCGAACAATGAGTCGTTCCATCCCCCGAAGCTGTGGTATCCCACAGGCACTGGTATCGGTACGTTGATGCCCACCATTCCGGCTTCGACCTCGTCCTGGAAAGCACGAGCTGCGCCGCCGTGTCGAGTGAAGATCGCCGCACCGTTTCCCCATCGATTGTCCTGAATGAGCTGAAGCGCTTCTTCGTACGTATCCGTTCGAACGACGCTGAGAACCGGACCGAATATCTCGTCTGTGTAAACCGACATATCGGTTGTGACGTGGTCTATCAATGTTGGTGCGAGGAAGTAGCCATCACCATCAAACGTCTGATTCCGTCCGTCAACAACAACGGCCGCACCATCTTCAGTGCCCTGAGCAATGTAGCCCGTTACACGCGATCGATGATCTGCGGTTACAAGCGGACCCATTTCAGAATCGGCGTGTGTGCCGTCACCGACTTTGAGTTTGGCGATACGGTCGCGAATGGCTTCAATCAATTCATCAGCGATTGAACCGACTGCGACAAGCACGGATATTGCCATACATCGTTCACCAGCGGAACCGTATGCCGCCGATACCGCTGCGTCGGCAGCGATGTCCAAGTCGGCGTCCGGCAACACGACCATGTGGTTTTTGGCTCCTGCGAGCGCTTGGACACGCTTGCCATTTTTTGTGCCAGTTTCGTAGACGTGCTGAGCTACGGGGGTGGATCCTACGAATGAAATCGCTTGAATAGTTGGATGCTGAAGCAGGCAGTCAACTGCGACTTTGTCACCCTGAACGACGTTGAGTACGCCATTCGGAAACCCGGCTTCATGAAATAACTCCGCCAACAGCAAAGCTGCTGAGGGATCGCGCTCGGACGGTTTGAGTACGTACGTGTTTCCTGCCGCAATGGCATTTGGTATCGTCCACAAAGGGACCATTACGGGAAAGTTGAACGGCGTAATTGCAGCGACGACGCCAAGTGGTTGACGAAGTGTGTATACGTTTACGCCCGTTGCGGCCGCTTCGTTGTATGACCCTTTTAGATGCTGCGCAATACCACACGCAAATTCGATGTTCTCTAAACCTCGCGCTACTTCACCAGCCGCATCACTGAGCACCTTGCCGTGTTCGAGCGTGATGGCGCGGGCTAGATCATCGGTGTGATCTTCGACAAGGTTGCGGAATCGGAACATTAGCTTCGTCCTTGTCGCTATCGACTCTTGACGCCACTCGACGAAGGCTTGTGCTGCCGCTGAAACTGCAGCATCTACATCTTCGGCGGAAGCAAGACTGACGTTCGCGGTTTGCTGACCCGTGGCCGGATTGAACACGGGACTTGTGCGGTTCGAGGTGGCAATCTCGCTCACGCCGTTAATCAGATGGTTGATCTGTTTCATGGGTGTGTCTCAGTAAAGGTTGTGTCGCGTGGCGTCAAGCGTGAATCACGGTGGCTGAATTCAAGCCTAGTGGTGCAGGAGAGGAAGGTCATAAATTTAATCCGCCAGGGCCGGAATCACACCCGTCTCATATGCTTTAAGTGTCTCCTCTTGAGCATCGTGCATCAAGTAGATTGCAAACTGGTCAACGCCTGAATTTTTCAGAACATTGAGTTTAGAGATGTGATCTTCAACCCGCCCTACGACGCAGAATCGGTCGACGATCTCGTCTGGTACGAAATCGGTAGACGGATTTCCTGCACGCCCATGGTGAGAGTAATCGTATGTGCCTCGTTCTCTGATGTAGTCGGTCAGAGCTCTTGGAACATCGCCACCGTCAGCACCGTAGCGACTCACAATATCCGCGACATGGTTGCCGACCATACCTCCAAACCAACGCAGTTGATCTCGTTGATGCTTCAAATCGTCACCCACGTATGCAGGAGCTGCCACACACGTTGCGATCGAACTAATAGAGCGGTCGGCTGCCGCCGCAGATTGTTGTACGGTACTTAAGGTCCATTCGAGGATCTGCGGATCCGCCAGTTGAAGAATAAATCCATCGCAGTAACGTCCGATGCAGTCGAGAGCTCGGGGACCATAACCGCTACCCCACATGGGTAAGTCCCACCCATCATCGATCCAATTGAAGTGGATGTCCGTACCATTCAGCGCCACCGTCTCACCTGAAACCAAGCGTTTGACAATGTCCATGCACTCTGTCATCTCTCGAAGTGTTCTGGGTTTTCGACCGATGTAACGAAGTGCCGAGTCGCCGCGTCCCATGCCACAGATTGTGCGCGGACCATACGCATCGTTCAGCGTGGCGAAGAGAGACGCAAGCACCGACCAATCGCGTGAACCAGGATTCGTCACCATCGGACCTACGATGATGCGCTCGGTTTCGGCAAGTACGCGTGAAAGGATGATGAATGGTTCTTGCCAGAGAACGGGGGAGTCGTAGACCCAAACATGTGTGAAGCCACTTGCTTCTGCGCGTTGCGCAAGCTCGACGACGCGACGGGCAGGTGGGTCAGGCTGAAGAACGAGTCCGAAGTCCAAATGCGTTTCCCGTTGGGGTGAGGATTGCTGTGTCGTCACTAACACACACACGATACTGCGTTGAAAGTACACATTCGTGCGAAAGAAACTTTTTACGTGCGACCGACCTCGTCAGGAGCATACAGACCGCAATAGTAGATTGATGTGAGAAGGGCGAAAGCGGTGAGAAATGAAGCTGGTACATGCTTACAGTGAATTTCGCCTCATTACGAGTCAGTCAATGGCGTTGCAATTCAAGATAAAACGCGTAATACACGGACTCACGAATAACGACCATCAGAACCTGATATTGATTCCATTTGCTAAAGATCTCGAAACGACAGTTCGGTGGTTCTTCATCCAACGGCTCGTTCACAATGTATGGGTGGCGGTTCGACGCCGTTTAAGCGCCAGTTGTAATAATGATTGAAGTCGCGTACGACCCGTTCTACCGACAACAGCTGACCAGGTTTGAAATCACCCTTCATGCCGCGTTGGACACGCTCGCAGATTTCTTTGTCTTCCGGTAAGAAATCCGGAATCGAGGTCGCTTCAATCGTATCACTGAGCCATTCCCCGATGTCTCGAAGCGTACTGCGATGTTGAGTTTTCGCAAATGCACTTCCTGTGCGAATCTGGCAACTGTTCGGTCCGGTGGGATATGTCGCTAACCACAATAAGCTGCCTTCGGATAGAACGCCGACGAATCCTGGCGGAATACTGATGAGGCGGTAATCCCTACGCTCCATATACGTCCCACCTGTCACGCTCGATCGTGCAGAACCCGCAACATAGTAGGAACCTTTCGTCGGCGAGTATGGCTCGAGCGAGTCCGGGTGAACTTTGAATAGGTGGTAACTTTCCATGGCATTCATGATCGCGATCTTCCAGTTGCAATCCCATTCGTCGTTCGATTCGAGGTCTGTACGATGGTGTAGTTCATCGATTTCATACGCGATGACGTGAGGTTCAATCGTCTTAAGCCGAGATGACAGCGCTTCGACTTCAAGGTTCAAACTCACGAAGATGAGCCCGTGCCAACTTTCAATCCGATAGGAAGATAAACAATGCTCTGACTTGTCGACAACGTCTTCGAACTGAAACGGTACGATTAGTAGTCGACCTGAATTGTCGTACGTCCAAGCATGGTACGGACACTGAATGCGTGTACCGTTGGTCGGTTTGTCCACGAGCAGTGTGCCTCGATGGGCGCACAGATTGGACAACGCTTTTAATTCACAGTGTTGATCGCGCAATAGCAATACAGGTTGTCCGCCCAGTTCGATCGGCAGCTGATCACCTGGCGATCGAAGTGCGTCTTCGGTCGCGACAAAGACCCAGTCATCGCGCCAGATCCTGTCGATTTCGACATCCATCCACGCTTGGTCGCGATAGGTAACAGCAGGCAACGCGCGTAGCGGATCGAATGCGAAATT
The DNA here is from genome assembly GCA_026707905.1 of Gammaproteobacteria bacterium. Classification (GTDB taxonomy): domain Bacteria; phylum Pseudomonadota; class Gammaproteobacteria; order Pseudomonadales; family Azotimanducaceae; genus Bin55. Next base: position 42,476 of record JAPOVY010000020.1, read on the forward strand.
CGTTGACGACATTTGGTTTCCCAACGATGAATCGATTGAAGTGACTCCTTGTAGTCTAGATTAAACTCGTCAGAACGTCGTTCGATCACCTTTAACGAACTGCAAACCGAATCCCCGACGCGATTCGATCTAACGCCCGATCAGTGATCTTTGCTATCTTCGAATTGTTGCTTAACAAGAATGGGGCGGTCTGCGTGCCAAATCGATTGATGAGTCGACGTTCGCAACGAACTACGTGTCAAACAAACAAGCGTCGATCAATTCGATTTGCTGTGCTTCGCGTTGCCTTACAGCGTCAAGGACCGTTCGTGTTGTGATAGTCGCTCGACTGACGACGTCGATATCAGCGGTTGGACGCGCTCCGAACGAACTGATCCAGTCTGATGGATCTAACGCATCGGCGAAGCCCGGTGTTTCTCGATGAGAAATCACCCGAACGCCCACAAGCGACGATCCTAGATACGCCATCGCGATTGTCATGTTGCCACCGTAACCGCGCGTAGTAACTTTTGGTAACTCGATTAAATAGCTACAACTTTCAAGTTGAGTTTCGGAAAGATCGAGTTCGTTAATTCGCGCATTGAGGAGAATCCACAATTCGTTGAGTTCCGTCGCTTCAGCTCGGACTCGGTTTTCCTCGATCCTTGGCGTCGTAAAGTGAGTGGTCGTGGCTAGAAGACTACCTAAGATCGCGGCCACACCAGCGAGTACAAGGATCGGTACGAGTGACTTCACGCCGTCGAGGTTCGAGGTCGCCCAATTCGTTCTAAGAGCGGAACGAAGCAATTCGCGAGCAATACCGCGAACGCGAAACCATCGGGCCAGCTCGAGTACTTTCGAATGAGCATTGCAAGTACACCGACGCCAAGGGCGTAAATCACGATACCCATACGATTCGAAGGCGAAGTTACTGGATCGGTTGCGATAAAGAACGCAGCCAACATCGTACCGCCTGCGAACCAATTGAACAACGGCGAACCGTGGCTAGTTGAACTCCCGCCATCGTCGAGCATGAATGCCGTTACACCGATGCCAGCAATAACACAAAACGGTAGAAGTGATGAAATCACGCGTACGGCGATGAGATACAGACCACCCGTCAAGAATGCTAGGTTGATCCATTCGTGCATGGCGGCACCGAAAACTCCAAACGCAGGCGAATCGGATACTTCGTCGATCGTCGTAGATCCACGGTGTGCGAGCTGTTCAAGGGCAGTCGCGCCACTGACGGTATCGAATTCGACAACGAGCGCGGGGTAGGCAAGAAGTACCGCAGCGTAGCCTGCCATTGCTGGATTGAAGACGTTGTTACCCAGTCCACCGAACGCGTGTTTCGCGATGGCTACAGCGATGATCGAGGCGACCAAACAGACGAACCACGGGGTTGTTGCCGGGAGGCATAGACCGATTAACAATCCCGTGACGGCGGCGCTACCATCGGATAGGTCACGTGTCGAGCGCGTGCAAACTATCTCCGTGAGGAGCGCCCCAATTGTCGAAGCACCGATAACGACCAAAGTACGCCAATCGCCCAGCCAAACCTGAACGACCAACCCCGGTAGCAGAGCGACCATGACATGAACCATGACGCTCGATGTGGTTTGCCGATTCCGGTCGATCACCATTCGCGTGGCGTTTGAATGCGGACTTCACGAGCGCTCGACTCTTCAGATAATCGTCTGGAAACCCGTTCGTTGCGTCGTTCAAAGCGTTCGTTCGCTCGTTGCTTCAGACGCTTGGTACTAGCCGCCACTTTCCCTTGTCGAATCCAGTCTAGCAGCGGGATAGAACTTGGACATGCAACCACACATGCGCCGCATTCAAAACAGGCGTCATAGTGCGTATCCACATCAAGTTCACGACTATGCGTTTGTTGTGCGCGTAGCATGGATTCGACTGGTAATGATCGAGGACAAACGTCGTCACACCATCCACAGTGGATACATGCTCGCGTCCGCTCAGGGTGGTCGCGCGCGACTGCATTGGTCGTTAGCGAGAGAGCTGAGTCTGCCAAAACCTTGGTTCCCGTTGCTTTGCTCCCGAGACGAACTGGTGCTGGCGCGTCTTGCAGATTCCCTATTGGCGTGGCTAAATCGACCCAGCGTTCCTCATCGAATACCGTTACGACACGATCGGTTGGACGATAACCATCTCGCACTGCCTCGCAGATCGCGAATAGTGTCGCAACATTGAGAACGACAAAACCGTGCTGCGACGGGTATTCAGATGATGGAATCGTGTGATCGAACAATGTCTTAATCAGTATGCGTTCTTCGCCGTTCGCTGGGTTGTCACCGACGATTTCGCAGGACACCTCGTCTATATCGGATTCGTGAAATGAACGATATGTCAGTCGATCCGAAACGGCGAGGGTCAGTCGGTCACAATCAAGACATCGCCCAACAATGCGTAAACCATCGAGAACGTCTTCTAGATGTTGACGCATGAGCGAGCGGTCCGCATTTACCTCAGGTTCACATTCGACGCCGTTTGCGATAACGTGTCGCGTACCGTAGTGCAGTCCAGAGGCCAACTTCGCTGCTGTGGGATAACCTGCACCACCCATACCAATGATGCCGGCGTCTTTGATGCGTGCCAGGACGGTCGAGGAGTTCAACTCAGACCAGTCGATGGATTCGAATTCCGGTTTAGCCCGTGACGACCGTTCAAGCATGAGCGACTTTGGGATTTAGGTCGATACAGTCCACCGGACAGACGGGCACACACAATTCACAACCCGTACACTGATCAATAATGACAGTGTGCGTGAACCGTTCTGCACCGACGATTGCATCCACTGGGCATTCATTGATGCACAAGGCACATCCCACACATTTCAATTCATTGATGTAGGCCACGGTGTCAGTGGCCATCGTGTCGACGGGTTCGACAATCGGTCGACCGAGGAGCTCTGCGAGCGCAACTGCAGTCTGGCGACCGCCGGGAGGACAAAGGTCAGTGCGTTCGCCGGCAACGACAGCCTCAGCGTAGGGGAGACACCCGGGATACCCGCACTTGGCGCATTGAACTTGAGGGAGTAGATCGTTGATACGATCAGCAAGCCGATTGACAGGACGTTTTGATGCGGCCCAACTTGATAACAGCAGGATCCCGCCACCGAACACAACACCAAGTAACGCGAGTGTCAGTCCAACGCGAAGGACTTCGTGTAATAAGACGGCCACTAACCCATACCTCGAAATCCAGCGAATGCGAGCGCCATAAAGCCGGCAGCAAGCAACGCTACCGGGGTGCCTCTAAACGCGTGCGGAATCGCTTCGGACTGCAATCGTTCTCGAAGACTTGCGAACGCAACCAGCACGATTCCGAACCCAACGGCACCGCCAATTGCATAGATCATCGCTTCGTGCAACGGATATTCGGCGATCGTAAGTGCTAGCCCAAGAATAGCGCAATTACTAGTGATCAACGGAAGGTAGATCCCTAAAAGTTGATGCAAAACGGGGCTGATCTGACGAATGTAAAGCTCGGTCATTTGAACGACCGACGCGATCGCGAAGATAAACGCGATGATGCGCAAGTACTCAAGACCTAGCGGCAGAAGCAAAAAGTTGTAGAGCGTGTGCGTCAGCAACGTCGTCAAAACCATGACAAAGGCAGTTGCTAACGTCATGGGAACCGCGGTCTCTAATCTTTGGGACGTGCCGACGTATGGACACAACCCGAGAAACTGCACGAGAACGAAGTTATTTACCAGCGCTATTCCGATGAACAACGCGAGTAAGTCAGTCATTTCGCTGTTGTTAGGTTACGCGCATTCCTGGTTCCGCGCCTTCATCGGGCGCGAGCAAGAAGATATCTGAACCGCCGGGACCTGCCGCCAGGACCATACCTTCACTTACGCCAAACTTCATCTTGCGTGGTTGTAGATTTGCGACCACCACCGTACTTCGGCCGATGAGTTCGTCAGGTTTGTACGCAGAACGGATGCCCGAAAGAACCGTTCGTTCATGGTCACCTACGTCGAGTCTGAGACGTAGCAACTTATCAGCGCCATCGACGACGTCCGCTTGAACGATGCGAGCAACGCGAAGGTCGACCTTCAAGAAATCGTCGATTTGTATATCCTCTGACTTACTCTCCGGTTCAGCAGCATCGTCGGTTAACGGTTTTTCTGCGCCCGCCTCAATCATCTTATTGAAGGTCTTGAGGTCGATGCGATTCAGAAGCCGGCCGAACGTGCCTAAGCGATGCGATAGCAGCGGTTGCGTCAGATTCTCCCAGGTCAACGGACCTGCGTTAAGGAATTCCTCGGAGCGTTCCGTCAGACCGGGTATGATGGGTTTGAGGAACCCGATGAGCGTCCGGTAGAGATTTATGCCCATCGAGCAGATGCCTTGGACCTCATCTCTTCGATCTGCGTCCTTGATAAGTTGCCAAGGTGCCTTGTTCGCTAAGTACTGATTACATCGATCGGCGAGCTCCATCACTCTACGCACGACGCGGCGCGTATCCCCTTCCTCATACCATGCGGCAATAGACTCTGCTTCGTCTACAAACTCCTGCCATAACGCTGGCTCTGCGAGTTCGCTCGACAGCTTATTGTCAAAGTTCTTTGCGAGAAATCCTTCACTGCGCGCCGCAATATTCACGAGTTTTCCGACCAAATCACCGTTTACTCGGGTTACGAAATCTTCGCTACCAAAATCGATATCGCTCGAATTAGACGTCAGGCGTGCGCCGAGGTAGTACCGGAGATAGTCAGGATCAAAAAAATCTAGATACGTTCGCGCAAGTACGAACGTGCCGCGAGACTTCGACATCGCGACGCCGTCCATGGTGAGCATCCCATGAACATGCACCTTCAGCGGGGTACGAAAATCTGAGTGATGGAGAACCGATGGCCAGAACAAGCAATGGAAATTGATGATGTCCTTACCGATAAAGTGGTGGACTTCACAATCACTATCACGACGCCAAAAATCGTCAAAGTCGACGTTATTTTTCGTACACCAGTTTTTAAAGCTCGCGAGGTAACCGATTGGTGCGTCCATCCAGACATAGAAGAACTTATCTACCGTGTCGGGAATTGGGAACCCAAAGTAAGGTGCATCACGGCTGATGTCCCAACCTCGTAGTCCGCCTTCGATCCACTCGTTGAGCTTGTTGGCGATTTCTGGTTGTTGCGAACCATTGTGAATGTACTCTTTGAGAAACTCGGTGAACTTTGGTAAGTCAACGAAGTAATGCTCCGAGTTGCGAAGAATCGGTGTTGAGTTGGAGAGCGCTGATACAGGATTCTTCAGTTCACGCGCGTCGTAGGTCGCACCGCAACTGTCGCAGTTGTCACCAGGCTGATCCGGAGCACCGCATCGAGGACATTCCCCACGCACATTACGATCGGCCAAGAACATCTTTCGCTCTGGATCAAACAACTGTTCCACGTTTTCGGTATATATGTATCCTCGATCCATTAATTGCGTGTAGATCAAGTTCGAGTAATACTGGTTCTCTTCCGAATGCGTGCTGTAGTAGTTGTCGTGACTGATATGAAATTGATTGAAATCAGCAATATGCTCTGCGTGAAGCCGCTTGATGAGCTCTTCTTCGCTCACACCCTCCTGTTCAGCGAGCAGCATCGTCGCGGTGCCGTGCGTGTCGTCTGCACAGACGTAGATACACTGGTGGCCACGCATACGTTGGAAGCGCACCCAAATATCAGTCTGGATGTGTTCGAGTAGATGACCCAAGTGAACCGAACCGTTCGCATACGGTAATGCACTTGTGACGAGGATTCGTCGCATGGATAAGCCGGGTGTTGAGATGTAGGACTACGTCTGGCAGGCGCCAGAGAATTGCAACTATACAATACAAAATCGTCTGAGAGCGACATATTTCCTTGGCGCGCCCACTAGAAGAGTTTCCTGATCCCATCCTTGATGTTGAATGGGGAGAGCTAGGCGCGGTTCGTCACGCGGCTAAGCTAGACCAAGTTTGGCACGCTGACATCGCGCTCGGTTATCCAATTGAGGGTCTACAGGACGACTACCGTAAACGAGCAGCGGCGTGGCTTGGTGAGTCCGACGTCGTGCTGGACCTTTTGTTCAAACCGCCTCAACGCAATGCGCTTGCGGGTGCGAACAACGTTATCGCCGTTGCATCGGGCAAGGGCGGCGTCGGCAAGTCGACGACTGCGGTCAACATAGCGCTCGCGCTCGCAGACATTGGCGCGAAGGTCGGTATTTTGGATGCGGATATTTATGGTCCGAGCCTAGGATTGATGCTCGGTGTACCACCAAATAGACGACCAGAGGTACGGGACGGCAAGTTCTTTGTACCCATTCGAGCTCACGGCATAGAGACTATTTCAATGAGTATGCTCGTGACCGATCGGACGCCGATGGTCTGGCGTGGACCGATGGCATCGGGCGCTCTACAACAGTTACTCCGACAGACGCTCTGGTCTGATGTAGATTACCTGATCGTTGATATGCCACCTGGCACCGGTGATATACAACTGACTCTCTCACAGCAGGTTGCCGTTAGCGGCGCGGTGATCGTTACGACGCCGCAGAATATCGCGCTCGCAGATGCGATCAAAGGGATCGAGATGTTTCAAAAGGTTAGTATCCCGATCTTAGGTATCGTCGAGAATATGAGCTACTTCGCATGCGACGAGTGTGGCAAGCGTCATGAGATCTTCGATAACGCGGGGGGAAAGACGGTCGCCAACGACTATTCAACGCGATTGCTAGGTGAATTTCCACTGCATCCGTTGATTCGTACAAATACGGACGAAGGCCATCCACCGGTCGTATCACACCCAGACAGCGACGTAGCGGAACTTTTCCGTCGAGCCGCGAGGTTAACGGCAGCGTCATTGTGGGAGACGGCAGGTCAACAGGCCGAGGCACCTACTATCGCGATTGATAACGAATGAGCATCAAACCCGATACCTGGATCCGTGAGATGGCGATCAATCACGGCATGATCACGCCTTTTGAAACGGGGCAGATTAGACGGACCGAAGCTGGGGAGCGCCTCATTAGCTATGGAACCTCTTCCTACGGTTATGACGTCCGATGTGATCGTGACTTCAAGGTGTTCACCAATATCAACTCCACGATCGTTGATCCAAAGAACTTTGACCCGAAGGGATTTCACGATCTCAAGGACGTGGACGAGTGTGTGATTCCGCCCAACTCGTTTGCGTTGGCGAGTACCGTAGAAACCTTTCGAATCCCAGCCGATGTGTTGGTGTTGTGTGTCGGAAAGTCAACCTATGCCCGTTGCGGCATCATCGTCAACGTGACACCGCTTGAACCTGAATGGGTGGGTCAGGTCACACTGGAGTTTTCTAATACAACCAGCTTACCGGCGAAGATTTATGCAGGTGAGGGCGTTGCGCAGCTGCTGTTTTTTCAGTCCGACCAGCCGTGTGAGACAACTTACAAAGATCGTGAAGGTAAATATCAGAACCAGCGTGGCGTAACACTGCCTAAGGCGTAGCTCACACCATTTCAAAGCGGTCTCTACTTACTACGAGCGTATCTGCCTGAGCTTTACTAGCCTGTTCACGCACGTGCCCTATAGAGTATGGAATTTCACCTGCTTTAGCAAGATCATCTTGTACGCTCTTAGCGTTCGATGGGTCAACAAAGAGCACCATCCCGATGCCGTAATTGAATGTCGCCAACATCTCGAGATTGGGAATCGATAGTTGGTCCTGAAGCCAACTGAAGATTTCGGACTTTCGCCAACTCGGATCGACGTGAGCTTCTAACGACTCCGAGAACGCACGTGGTAGGTTGTCTTTGAAACCACCTCCGGTAATGTGAGCCATCGCTCGAATTCGCGGCATGAGCGGAAGCAACGATCTTGCGTAGATACGCGTTGGCGCAAGCAATGCGGACAGTATCTCTGGGCCGGGAGGCACTTCGAACTCGCTCAGCAGCTTGCGAATGAGTGAGAATCCGTTGCTATGTGGACCAGACGACGCCAGTCCGATGATCACGTCGCCCGCTTGAACGCGCTCCGGTTTCAGGATCTCATCCTCTTCGACCCAACCGACACAGAACCCGGCTAAGTCAAATTTGCCATCGGGATAGAACCCGGGCATTTCAGCGGTTTCGCCACCGACAAGCGCACAACCGGCGATGTCACACGCTCCGGCGATGCTCTTGATGATGGATTCCGCGGTATCGACATCCAGCTTCTCTGTCGCGTAGTAGTCCAAGAACAAGGTAGGCTCAGCGCCATATACGAGCACGTCATTGGCGCACATTGCGACCAAATCCTGTCCAACCGTGTCCAGCTGATCATGTTGCAGGAGAAGATCAAGTTTTGTTCCCACACCGTCGGTGCCCAACGCCATCACAGGTTTCTTAAATTTCTCCGGCACCTTACACAGTGCAGCAAAGCCGCCTAGGCCGCTCAGCATGTCTGATGTGCGATTACTGCCTAACGCGGGTTTGATGCGGTCGACGAGTTCGTTGCCAGCGTCGATGTTGACGCCTGAGCGTTTGTATGCATCTGACATTTCAAGAAGAGCCGGACTTAGTAGTGAAGTGATACGGTCACATGGTGGATTATCGGACTGGGGGTCTAAGACGATTGCCTAAGGTTCGCGCGCGTAACGACGAGATGGCTATATTGGCTGTACCAATTGACTAATAGGTAATGAGGATTGGCGCAAAAGCTCGCTCGTAGGTGCGATGGTCTCCTAGAATGGGGTTCGTTTCCCAAAATTAAGCGATCAGAAGCAATGTGCCCGACAGAAGCCACAATTCAATGAAGGTAGAAATTGGGAGCATGCACCAATTCAGTTGATCGTGGACATCAGGCACTTTTGGATGCAACGACTTGCCTGGATCGTCTTGGCGGGTATCGGCTTTTCCAATAAAGGAGACGATCTCAATTGGCTCTACGACGTTGAGTTTTCAGTTTCCGATCAGTCCGAACAAGAGCGCGTCGTAGCGCTTCGAGAAGGACTCGAAACGGTAATGATCCGTATCACCGGACTTCGTGAGTTACCGGACTCGCCCTTAATTGATGAGGCGTTTGACGATTTAAACGCGTATCAGTTGCAGTTTCGGTATGAGCAAGAGCCGTTTAGCGATAACGGCGATATAGGTATGAGATTGATCATCAACTACGACGAGAATGCTGTACGAGCGTTGATTCGGGGTGCTGAATTACCGGTCTGGTCTTCACAACGACCTCGTGTTCTATTCCTGATTTCCATTGTGGACGGGCAACGCCGATCGGTGTTAAACGCAGCAGATAGCAATTGGCTACAGGACGCCATTCGAGTGGCCGCTTTCCGACGTGGCGTTGCATTCAGCCAACCATTGATGGACTTTACTGATCGAACCATTCTCCGAGAAGGTGCGATCGCCTTTAACTTCGTCGAATCGGTCACTCCGTTGAAACGTCGAGTTCAAGCGGACTTAGTCTCTGTGGCGCGGGTCGATCCTCTCGTTTTCGATCAACATCGTGTTTGGCTGACGATCTATGACGCCACAGGTCAGCGCATGCAGGTATTCGACGATGGCGATCTAGCGGCAACCGTCGTTGAAGTCGTTGACAGAACGGCAGATTACCTTGCGCAGCGTTATGCGGTTTCAGCTGGTGAAGCAGCGGCGCTTCATCTCGCTGTGACTGGCATTGAAGATATCGTCGAGTACAAGGCGGTACTTGATTACTTATCGAAATGGGAATTCATCGATCGCGTGTTACTAAGTGCCGTGAAGCACGATCGCATTGAATTTGAACTCCGCACGGCGTCGACGTGGGAGCAACTTTCGATTTATTTCGATGAGGACGGTTTTCTTACACGACATCCTGTCACAAGTCAGTCGAGCGATCAGATTGCCGAATACGGATGGCAGAACCCAAATTAAAATCACACAATACCATCTATCCAACCGCTACTACACGTAAAGGAAGCACAAGAGACGGGCTCGGACCGATCCGCGACGATTTAATCGATGAGTCTCCTACCGAACACACTGACCGTCATTCGAATCCTGATGGTGTTGCCTATTGGGTGGACGCTCTGGACGGGTCAATTCGGAACGTGTCTGGTCCTCTTGATCATCGCCGGCGTTTCCGACTCATTGGATGGCTTTCTCGCGCGGCGCTTCAATTCCACTTCGCGGTTCGGCGAAGTGGCGGATCCGATTGCAGACAAGCTGCTAGCGTTGGTGGTCGTATCCGTGATGTTGCTTACGGGATTGTTACCACTTTGGGCTTCCTCAATCATCATCGGGCGAGAGGTCGTCATTCTCGTGTGCGCGATTGCTTTTCGATCGATCGTACAACGCTTAGACATTGAACCATTGATGATCAGCCGCATCAATACATCGGTG